>CALICZ010000027.1 GCA_938049075.1 uncultured Candidatus Saccharibacteria bacterium | reverse complement strand
ACGCGTAGCATATTACTTTCATTATGCAACCGAAATGATTTTTTTGATACACCACTTCATCTACACAATCCTATGAAATTTACATGCTGCGGCGCTGCATCATTTTTGCTTGCTTCTCGCGCTCTATAGCGCCCTTATACTAATCAGTTTTCTTTAACAAATATCAGTCAATGCGCAGCTACCATCACCCAGCCAAGAACCTCACTGCATTTTTTAGCATCGCGCTGCAACTTGCTCGCTTGCTTTGCAAAGAATCTTCGCTACCATGCCAAGCTATAACACCACACGCATCCATTTCACAACTTACAACAGCCCCCTGCTATCGCACGCATATCGTCATTACAGCCATAATGTTATAGCTCACTCATTTTTCAGGTATTAATCGTTTCATTTTTTCGCATGTTGAATTGTTCTTCGCAAACACGCTTGGCAATTGGCCGATAAAAATTAAACTAACCCATACAACTCTATCGATTTCACATCTCCATCAAACTGAACATACCTTTTCTTTCATTCAAAATTGCACCACTTAGCAAAACATATCACTCACCTCTCGCTGAACACGTTGTGATTGACATTCAGACAAATTTCATCTACTGCAGCATGGCAGCATTAGCATATTGTCATCATATTTGCTAGCAAATTCACGATGCGCACAAGCCTGTCAACACACTCGCTATCAATAGCGCATAATGAACGAAATGCTATCTATATTCATATGCACAGGCTCGCCAATAGGCGACATCTTCCTCTCACTATCTTGCTATTTTGGTTGCGTTATGCAACAAAACCAATGCATTAACAGCACGTCGTGCTTAAACCCCAAAAAGAGCTTCATAGCTATGTTAAAATTCAGCATACATTATCTTCACGTATTGTTTTCCTACTACGCCAAACAAGCAACTCAAGCTAACAGGTAACTCACTTGCATCGATATAGTGGTAGCTGCCACCATACCATAGTATCCCTGGTGCGAGAAAATACTCGCCATTACATCAATAGACATAAAAAACGTGCTGAATAATATAACATTCTGTTCATTTTAAAAAGCTTGCCAATCCTGACAAGCCCGACAATCTCACCGTGCAAAAAACGACTCTGCCTAGAGCAGCTCCGCGCCAAATTTCACAATAATCAGCGCCACCGCCAGCACTAGCACACTCACGCCACACAGCACATCGTAGCCATGGCGAGCAAAGCGCTTAGTACGCTCCCCACCAATCATTCCAGCCTCAATGCAGTAGCGCGTCATCCCAAAGAAGATCAGCAGCATGCCAACATCGAGCGTTAGACACCACGGGCACAGCACGCAAATAACGACAAAGCTCATATAAAACATCCACAGTGCAAAAATCATTCCGAGCACAGCGCCGCCCCAGGCACTCCGCACAAACCAGCGCGGCAGGCGTGCCCCAGCCAGCAGTGCTACCACTACCGTTATCATCACTGGCACGGTCATCATACCAACGAAACTGTTGGGGAAGCCAAACACCGTCGCCGACCAATGCTGTGCTACTGTGGAGCAGCTCAGCACGGCATTGACGTCACAATTGAGCGCCCCACCAGGGTGCTGCGCCAAATGCAGTGTCTCAAGCGAGAGAACAAAGGATGCCACGAGCCCCAGGCCGCTGCCCAAAGCTGCCGCCAGCAATGCCGCCATGCCAGGGCGACGGAGCCATGGTGTGTGGCTTGCATCATCCGCCACCACAGTGGTCGTAGTGTGTACTTTAGGCGTTTTAGCGGGCATAGTACCCCACTTCGTCGATAGTTGGCAGTGGCAAGCCGCGCCACATACCCAGCACCTGGCCGTTATCCGCCAAGGCAAGGATGGTGGGGTACTCCACAATGTCGTACGTGCGGCAGAGCGATTGCCCCTCACGTGTATCTGGGTCAAATTCCTCGATGGCATGGCTCGTGCGCCGACTAAAGTCGCGCAGATAGTCGAAGACACGGCGCGCGTAGTCGCTTTCTGTTCGGTAGATGATAAGGACGCGCATAAGTTCTACCTCTGTTTTTCTTGCTGTTTAGCGCTCCGACGCTGCTCTAGTATCTTAACGAAATCGTCCAGCGTCTTAAATTTGTAAAACACGCTCGCAAAGCGCACATACGCCACCTCATTACGCGCTGCGAGCTCATCAAGCACGAAGCCGCCAATCACGCGTGACTCAATCTCATTCTCGCCCGCATCGTGGATACGGTCCTCCACTGCATCAATAATTGCTTCCAGTTCTAGCTCCGATTTGAAGAACTTACCAACCGAGCGACGCACCGAAGCGCGGAGCTTAGCTCGATCAAAGAGCTCGCGCGATCCCGTTCGCTTAAGCACTGCAATCGTTGGGTATTCGATCCGCTCATAGGTGGTAAAGCGGTGTCCATCAGGAGTCTCGCGGCGACGGCGAATCGTCACGCCATCGGCCGACTCACGCGATTCCAACACGCGGCTGTTGCCAATCTTGTCGCGGTGGGTTGTCACGCGTCCGCCTCCTTTTTGCGGCGGCGGCGCAAGAAGGCTGGGGTATCATCCTCATCGTCATCCATTGATTGATCCCAAATATTCGTCTCATTCTCCTGGGCAAAGTGAGCAGCTGCCTCGGGGTCGATCGCCATATCGACACTATCGACCGCTTCGTCAACCGTCTCGGCCGACTCTTCGTCATCTTCGGTATCGCTTGGTTCGTCGTCATCAAAGAACGAATCACTATCAAAGCCAGTCGCGATAACGGTAATAATCAACTCATCCTCCAGCTCGGGCTTGAGCGTCGCACCAAAGATAATGTTGGCATCGGACGACACCGCACCAGTGATAATCTCAGCTGCTTCTTGAATCTCAGCCATGCTCATATCGTAGCCACCCGTCACATTGAAGAGTACACCCTTGGCACCGTTGATCGACACCTCAATCAGTGGTGAATCAATTGCCTGCTGGGCTGCCATCTGAGCCCGGTCTTCGCCACTAGCCCGGCCGATCCCCATCAATGCACTACCAGCACTGCTCATAATTGCCTTAACATCAGCAAAGTCGAGGTTAATCAGCCCATGCTCGGTAATCAACTCCGATATCCCCTGCACACCTTGGCGCAGCACATCATCGGCAATCTTGAAGGTCTCAAGTAGTGGCGTCCGGCGGTCAATTGTGTCAAGTAAGCGATCGTTGGGGATAGTAATGAGTGTATCGACTTGCCGCCCCAACTGCTTGATAGCCCACTCGGCATTGATGCGCCGCTTCTCGCCTTCAAAGGTAAAAGGCTTGGTGGCTACGCCCACACAGAGAATACCGAGATCACGTGCTACTTCTGCTACCACGTGGCCAGCCCCCGAGCCTGTGCCACCACCAGCACCAATCGTCACGAAGATCATATCTGCCCCCTCAAGCGCCTGACGGATCTCGTCGAGCGACTCACGCGCCGCAGCCTCACCTACACTGGGGTCAGCACCAGCACCAAGACCATTGGTGGTGTTGTGCCCAAGATGAATCTTAATATCAGCTTGCGAATTATGCAGCGCCTGAGCATCGGTGTTCATTGCAATGAACTGCACGCCAGCCAAGCCAGCGTCTTTCATTCGATTAACAGCAGACCCGCCAGCGCCTCCGACGCCAACGACTTTGATACTAGCAAAGGTTTGGATCTCGCTTGGTTTTACTTCCGGCATTCACGTTTCTCCCCTTGTGCAACTATCAACTTTACCATTACCATTTAGTATATCATCCTCATTGGTATGATTCTAGGCCTTGAGCCCTCCCAGCAGCCGACGTAACCAGCTAATTGCACCTTTGGCGTGTGCTGTACCACTGTTGGTATAGGCCTGGGTGGGCTGCTGACCGCCTTCGCTATCGGCGAGCATCAGGCCGACTGCAGTGGCGAACTGCGGCTTTTCTATCTGGTCGGCCACACCGCTCGTAAAGCCAGTTGGTCGGCCTACCCGAGCGGCTACTCCCAGCTGTTCCCTGGCATAGCTCGCCATGCCACGCATCTGAGCCATGCCACCAGTCAGCACCACGCCGCTGGGTAGCTTGCCAGCGCGGCCGGCCTTCTTGAGCTCCTTCTGTACTGCCTCGAAAATCTCCTCCAGGCGAGCATCAACAATCTCATCAATCTCCTCCGTAGCAAACTCATACGACTCCTTGTCACGCCGCACCTTAGCCACCGCGTCGCTTGCCTTGATGCCAGCCGCAGCATGCTTGACCTTGACCAATTCCGCAACATCAGGGTCAGTTTTGAGGCCAATAGCGAGGTCATTTGTCACATTCACACTACCCATTGGAATGACACCAACGTACTGCAAGTCCCCCTCTTCGAAGACTGCCACACTGGTCGTTGCTCCACCAAGGTCAACCACTGCCACACCGCTCTCGATCTGCCGCTCATTCAGCACCGCCTTAGCCGCCCCCAATACCGCTGGTGTAATAGCATGAGGGTGGACGGTCGCCATCTCCACCGCTTTTTGCAAGTTCGCCACATAGGGCGCTAGAGCCGAGACGACATTGGCATCGATCTCCAGCCGCGTGCCTGTCATGCCCAGCGGGTCTTTGATGCCCGCTTGGCCATCAAGTGTATAGCTATGCGGCACGACCTCGAGGATCTCACGGTTGGCCTGTATTTTGCCTGTTGTGGCAACTTCTTCAATGCGCGCTACATCATCATCGTTAATCTCGTGATCGATCGTGCCCACGGCAATCATCCCCGTGGCACGAGTGCTGGTAATGTGCGCACCATTGACGCTCACCGTTGCGCTGTTGACTTCGTAGCCACTCATCCGCTCGGCCTCGCCCAGTGCTTCGTCGATCGTGCGGGCCGGGCCACTAAGATTAACCACCATACCCTTGCGCATACCACTGTTCGGTGCTTGCCCTACGCCCACAATCGTCGGCGTGCCTGTCTCTGGATTCATATGCCCCACCACGCATCGAATCGTCGTCGTCCCGACATCTATTCCTACTGCGTATTGAGAATTTTCATGCATAGTACCATTATACAGGTTATGCTGTGTCTTGTACAATATAGGCGGAAGAAAGCGAGAGTTTTGAAATTTAGCTACGGTGTCTTTCTAGATATCCATCTAGATGTTCATTAGTCCACATAACAAAATCGTCTTCGCCAAACTGAATGACATCTGCTAGTTCCTTATGCTTTTCATTATAGAACTTACAAAAAGCGCGGCAATATTCTTGGTATACCTGGTTGCGATCGACTGGTACATCCCAGACACCACCAGGCTTAATCCCATCGCCAACAACCGTCATATAGACCACTGAGGGAGAGTTGCTTCCATCTACAGTTCTATCGATCGGACGAAAGGCGATCTGAATATACCACTGCATAAGCTCAAATGTCCCTGCCGCAAAGCCATACGGAGACCAAGACGATTGAATGTCTCTAGCAAACAGGCGATGCATATCACTTGCAAATGTGAGGTTATACGTATCGTACGCTGTTGTAAACGGCACGTATACAAGATACTCACTATCATCTAAGCCATCGATAAAGAGCGAACATTCTGTGTTGACTTTTCCTACATCAAACCACATCTTTACTGTGCGCGGTGTTGGTGTCGTTGTCTTGTCTGTCGCCATATCTATACCTCTGTAGTTTCTTTAATGTATGCTTAGTATAGCATAAACTCGTCATTCATTATCCTGACGAGTCTCTAAACCTGGTGCTGTGTTGGTAAATCAACACTCTACAGCTTCGTCATAATCTCCGCCCCTGTCTCAGTGATGAGGACGGTGTGCTCGAAGTGGGCGGCCAGGCTGCCGTCGCGGCTGTAAATTGTCCAGCCATCGCCAGCAGTATCACTGTAGATGGCGCTACCACCGAGAGTAGCCATCGGCTCGATGGCAATGGTATCGCCAGGCTGGAGCAGCGGGCCAGTGCCTTTGCGGCCATAGTTGGGCACGTCGGGTGGCATGTGCATCTCGAGGCCCACACCGTGCCCCACCAGCTCGCGGATAATCCCAAGGTGGCCCTTTTGTAGTACTGCCTCCACCGCTGCGCCAATGTCGCCAGTCCGGACTGGCCCTTTGATCGCGTCAATGCCAGCATAGAGGCTACGCTCGGTGGTGTGGAGCAAGTGCTTAATAGCCCCGGTGGGTGCTTCGTCCACCACCATAGTAAAGGCGCTGTCTGTCTTCATCCCGCGGTAGGTGATGACGAGGTCGAAGCTAACCACATCGCCCCGCTGCAAGATATAATCGCTTGGCACACCGTGGACGATCGCTTCATTGGTGCTAATGCAAATCACCCCAGGGAAGTTCACCTCTGGGGTTTTGTAGGTTGGCTCGGCACCGTAGGCAGCAATCCGTTCTGCCGTAAAGGCATCGATCTGCTTCTCACTTATCCCGGCATGGACAAATTGACGGATATCAGCAAAAATCTGTGCCAGGCGCTTACCTCCTTCGCGCATTGCCTCGAGTTGCTCGGGCGTCCTGACAGTAATTAGTTGGGCCATGCGTGCATTACCTCGTCATAAATCCGGTCGTGCACTTCGCCCGCGGTGCCAGTCCCGTCGAGGTGAATGATTTTCACCCCAGCCTCAGCAAAGATACCAAGGACTGGGTACATCTTTTGGCGGTAGATAGCCATGCGGCGCGCAATCGTCTCGGGTGTATCCTCCATTCGGCCTCGCTTGGCTAAGCGGCGCATGATTTCTTGCTCGGGTACTTCCAGCACCACGACGAGGTCAATGTTATCACCGGTGCGCGCCAGATGGTCATCGAGCCAGGCAGCCTGCTCTTTGGTGCGCGGGAATCCATCAACAATAATATTTTGGTAATGCTTGCGATACGCCTCTTGCACTGCATGATCGAAGACTTGGTAGGTCAGCTTGTCACTCACGAGCTCACCAGCTTTGAGGGTAGCGATCACCGCTGGGTCGGTGCTCTGGCGCAGCATCTCACCCGTCGAGAGCCACTTCCACCCCTGGCGTACTGCCAGCATCTGCCCTTGCATACTCTTACCGGCACCAGTTGGGCCAAACAAAAGAATCATCTGTGCCTCCTTGTTATTATGTGGTTATAGTTATTATTAAGAAAAATTATTGCTCTTGTCATAAAACTACGGGGCAAGGGCACGTTGCACCAGTTGAGCGATCGCCCTACCGTCAGCTCGGTTACCCACCTTGGCCTTGACAGCGCCAATCACCTGACCCGTCATCCGTGGATTATCTGTTCCAAGCTCGGCAATCGTCTGGGTCACCACGGCTTGCAACTCCTCATCACTCAGTGGCTGCGGCAGGTAGTGCTGGAGTACTGCCATCTCGCGCTCCTCGGGCTCAGCAAGTTCAGGGCGACCATTGGTGCGATAGATTGCTGCGGCATCACGCCGCTTCTTCACCTCACGAACGATCACCTGCTCAACGGCAGCATCGTCCAGGCCAGTCTCACGCACGCCTTGCTTCACCTCCTCATCGAGGATAGCAGCACCAAGGTTGCGCAAGGTGTCACCAACAAAACGATCGCCGCTAAGCAAAGCGGCTTTCATTTCGTCTTTGATACGCTGCTTGAGCGTCGTCACCTAGCGGATCCCCAGGCGAACTTTAGCCATCTTGTCAGCCTTGCGCTGACGACGGGTAATCGCCTTCTTGCGGCGATCGGTCTTGCTGATCGGCTTGGCAAACCGCATCGATGCCCGTGCCTTTGCTAGCACACCGCTCTTCAACACTCGGCTGTTAAACCGACGGATGATGTTCTCATTCGCCTCGCGCTCGTCTTTTCGTGTTACTTGTACCATATCGCTCCTCATTATAGCAGATGCGACAATTTTTGCAATTATTCTCGGCGAAGTCTTTCCAACTTTAATGATCTCCTGCTTCATAGAATGAAGTAACGAATATTAAGGGACTGACTCTTTAGCGGGACTTAGGATTCAGATACATAAATCTCAAACCTTTTCTACCTCCTACAGTAACCCACCGAACAAGAAAACATTCTAGAGGGTCAGCGACCAAGCAGGCGGGAGAGCCCTGCTGCTATATTCTAGCCAGAATATCTTTAGTTCAGTGAGGTTGCTGAGAGATAGTTATAGGCATAAGAGTTTTGGAAGTTTAGAAGCTCAAATTGAGACGTATTGACAATATGTAAGAATATTATTTGCACTATAATCAGCTTCTTGTTACAATTATTTTAATTATTGCTCTCATAAAAACAGAGCGTTATTAGAGACAGACACAATGTACAAAACCCATGCCATCAACGAACTATCATTTCCTAAAACCGCTCACGAGATCCAAGCGCGGCGCACACCGGACCACGTCATCTATGGTGGTGCCGCTCGGAGTGCGCTGCTCGAATCTCAATCGACACCCCTAATACCAATTCGCGACATCGACGAAATCCCCATCAATCAGGTTGATGGCCAGTCATTCTTTACAAAGATTGGGGATTTTTCCATCGATCAAGCGCTTGTTTTGGGCAATGGTGAGCTCACACTCTACATAACAGACCAAGCCCGAGGCAGCCGCTCAGCACTACATTGAGCCAACCGACGACCGCATCAATGCTGCTCGCAAGCTAGAGGAGCTTCACAAAGCCAAGCCTGAAGATATCGCCCGCTACAAACGCTTTCACAGAGTTCGCACCAATCTCGCAGCACGAGCACTTTATCTTGCAGCCATCGCCCAGGCGTCAGGTGTCGAGATGAGTGTCAATATGAAGAACCACCCTCTACCTCAGCAATTGTCCGAAGTTCATCAGTTCTACCTTGGCCTCCGGATACGGAAGTCACTCTATGTAGATGAAAAAGCACGTGGACCATACAACACAACTGCAACATCACATATGCTCGACAAGTTCGCTGAGCACGGTCTTATGCGGCCACTACCTAATACAGAGGTAGGATCGATCGTTCATTTCTGCGAGAGTGTCAACGAGCAGCACCCACAATTGCAATTTTTTGGGAGTGCCATTGCTCGCTTGGTACGGCATAGTTCTCAAGAACCCTACGAAAAAATAGTATAATTTTTGCACAGAATTGCAACAAATATGCTACACTGTTATGAATAGCTTGTGATGGGTACTGTTTGTAGCTATATGGCGCACACTATTGTTGTAGCGCCTCTCGCATCTCGAGAGGTATGGATGCCTCAGTCCAAATACTCGCTCTAATATTGGGAGCCTAGAGCGAGTATTTGGTCGGAGGAAGTATAAGCGGTAGAAAGCGGAGCGCAAAAAACAGTGGTATCACACAGTCACAAGACAGTAGACCAGACAAGAGTAGTATTGTCTATACCCCAGACCCAAGGACACTACTCTAGCAAATTACGTCTTGTTTGTCAACCCCATCAGCCGTGCGTGGCTCTCTTCTCTTCTACGCAGCTTATTTTCGACCAGTGTTGGTACCCTGTTACTCTACATTATGCTTCCTCCAACTTGTTCATAATTCGCTTGATACGCCGCTCATCCCCATGTGCTTTGTTAGGGGTGGCGTAGACCTCGATAAGGATAATCGTGCTGGCAGCTCGAGCAGCCCGCGACGGTGGTGTATCACGAGGCAGTGCTCGCACTACCGCAAACACCAGCCACACCGCCCGTCGATAGGCTGCTGTGTCGGTATCGAGGCAGAGCTGCACTACTGTGCACTGAGCAGTTTGCTGTATAATGGCCGCCTTACCGCACGCAAAGAGCTGCTGGCGAAAATCCGCCACCGTCGTCTCACTTGGCTCAGCAAAGATACGCACCAGTCGCGGCTTGACGCGCTCGATATCGGCTGGCAGTGTGGGAATGCGCTGTGCCAGCGTCTGGAGATCACTTGAAAATTCTGTTGCCTGCTTATAAATCATCATCTGACTCGATTACAGAGGTAACGTCCGTCCGATAAAACGTGTCGCGGTAATCAATCGTCTGTCCATATTTCGCAATCACCCATGGCGCATCTTTGTAGGCAAGGTTGCTCAGCTCAGCAGCGCTCTTGCTCCCTAGGCGCTCTAGCTCGGCATCGATGTGCTTGATCTCGTTGGCACTGAGCTCGCTCAGCTCGGCATTCTTGAGCGGAAGGAACTTGCGCTGCTTGTGGCTAAAGTGCTTCGTCTCAATGACATCCAGCTCATCGCGAGCCCGCATCTCATCGACCAAGACTTGCAAATCTGCAGCCGGCGCGGGCCCATAGGTCTCGTGCAGATACGCCAAGCCAGTAATGCTCTTGCCTGTGCGCTCGTAATAATCAAAATCGATAAAGTACAGCAGCCGATGCAGCACCGCCTCGCCCACATTGGGCCGCGCACCAATCTTGCCCAGTGTATAGAGCAGCACCTGGCGCAGTTTGGTCGTGTGGAGCCGCGGGATAGCATCGCGCGACTGAGCAGCCGCAGGCTGGGCACCCTGCGCATCATCGTGGCGGTATTCGGCTGGTGTATCGCCCACATATAGTGCTGCATCGTCCGCCACCCGCCACGGACTGTGCTGAGCTTGCTGTGCAACAGTGTCCGTCATGGCAATGCCGCTAATCAATTCCTGCACACCAACTTCGTAGTATTGGCTAATCTTCGTCAGCTCGCCAAGCTTTGGCTCGCGGCCACCATTCTCTAGCTTAATATACGTCGCGCGGGCAATCCCAACTGCATCGGCCACCGCCTGCTGCGAAAGCCCCGCATTGCCACGCAGTTGCCTAATACTTGCCTCAAAACTCATTGCGATTTGGTCCTTCCTGTTGCATCATGCCTCCATTGTAGCGTACTTGCCAAAGTTATACAACCATTTTGTCTAATTTTGGAACATAGTACATTTGTGCGCATAATTACAGAGGTGGATATATAATAGAAGGGGTGCGAAGTATGGGTGTATTCTGGCTGAGAGTGTCATCACCAACGCAGCACGACGTGCCTGCTGACTTAAATTTTTCCCGTCTATATCTTATTGTGTACGCGAAATCCAAGTGCTAAAGTTTCACGAACAGCCCGAGCACAATACACGCACCGAACAAGAAAATATCTGGAGGCCAGCAACCAGCTAAGCGGTAGAGTTCCGGCATACAATCTGGCCGGAACATTTTCGGTTTGGTGTGTGTATTGTGCCAGTCTTGGGATCATCTATTGTTTTGCCATCCAGGCAACGTAGCATATATCCACGCCTCTCATCCACTAACATTTACAGTTTTTTGGTACAAGGTTTATACCATCTGTAAGCAATGTAAGCAGTTAAAAAACCAGCCTCTCAGCTGGTTTTATTCTTTGCTTCTACAGGGTTTTATGCTGCCGCAGCCTTAGCACCCTCCCATGCGCTCTTGTCTGATGAGCTCGTCACACCGACTTCATGTCGATTACCCTGCCCAACAGCTGTTCGGCCGATCTCCACCACTGGTGCGAGCATATCATTCTCTTCTTTTTCTTTATTCTCTTCAGGCTCTTCAGGTTCTTCGTTTTTCTCATCCTTTTGCTGCTCGTGCTCAGCTGCCCGCAAAGCGTACTCAATAGGCAATAGCAAGCGGCGCTGCTCGCTCTCGGGCAGTTCATCCGACAGAGGTACATCGTTTGCAATCAATTCATCATCGCTTAGCTTAACACCCCGAGCTTCAAGCTCTTGGATATAGCTCGCTGCAAGCGCGTCGCGGTAGAGCGCACTCTCTCGGTCGGCCAGTTGTTCACTCGCTGGCTGTGGTTTATTATCTACACCATAGCCATACTCTTGCAAGAATGGCACCAATTGCTCCGCTTGGGCAGCGTGGGCGTTCGCCAGCTCTTGCACGTCCTCAGCAGTCATCTCCTCGGCTTTATTGAGCTGCCGCCACTGAGCACTCTCCAACAATGTAACAGCAAGTGGCTGCAGTGCTTCTTCTGATTCTCGCGATTCTAGTG
>CALICZ010000026.1 GCA_938049075.1 uncultured Candidatus Saccharibacteria bacterium | reverse complement strand
GGAAGCTTGGTGGTGAACAGGGGGCAGCAGCATGGACTGGAGAGGCAAGTATAAAGGAAAAAACTGCAGCAACAGTAAACCCAAAAGTAGCAAGACGGCGAATCATCGGAGGATTCCTCCTGGCACGAGAAAGTTGAGCACAATACCCATGACTGCATACGCTAAAATACCGATAACAACATTAGTAATAACTGTCTTGGCCTGGGCTGTCTTGTTAGCGTCGCCACTGGCGGTAGAGTAGAGGATGCCAGCATAAATAAGTGCACCAACGGCTGCAATACCGACTCCGATATTCATAATCTTTAGAATGCCAATGAGTAAGTTAGAGATATTGTCCTCTCCCTTATCTTTTGGAGAGGCCTCCTGGGAGCAGCTTACGCCTGTAAAATCAATGATACCACAGCCGCCACCAGCTGCTGCCACTGGCGCAGTATTAGCAGCGCCAAGACATAGCACCGCACCCAGCCCCAAAACTAACCGCTTATATTTCATCATACTATTCCTACGCTGTAGTGTATACGATACGAGCGGTGTTGTAAAGACTGGGGCAGAGGCAGGAGAGCTGGTCGAGCTTTGAGCTGTAGGCAACAAAAACTTGACCACTGTGCTATATTATGCTAATGTCGAACAAGACATGAACAGAGCGTGGCGAGTGGTTGCGCGGGCGAGGGGTTGTCTGCGGCAATATACGGGGTGGCTGGCACTACTAGTGACGGCGCTGTTCGGGCTCGCGCTCGCGCTCGCTACTCCTGTGCCAGTGCATGCTGCCGAGACGGCGCAGCGCCAAGGTGAGGATCTCGTTTTTCGTAATAACACATTCAAGCCACATCAGGCTAGCAACGAAGAACTAACGGCGCGTGGCCTGCCCACTGGTGTACACCTCTACGAATATACGCCGGCATCAGATCGACGCCAGACCATTATTTTTCCCAATGGCACTGATCCGCTGCGTGCAAAAGAAGCGACGTACGTGGAGTATGCTTTCGTCGAGCCGAATATATATAACAAACTAGGTGATGCGAGCGCTATTACTATCTCGGGGCAGCAGGAAGCCGCGCCACAAAACAACCAAAATAATGACGCCCAGGCAGGACAAAACGCCCAAAACAACGGTAATAACCAAAACGGCCAGGCGGCAGGAAACGACAAAAACAAGAATCAAGGTGACAACCAGCCCCAAGACAAACCCGCCGAGCAAACAGATAAAGATGATGGTGCCACGACCAGTTGTAGTGGCACAGCGCTGGGTAGCATTGGCTGGATCGTCTGCCCAGTGAGTAACTTTATGGCGTGGATCACTGACCAGCTCTACCAGCAGGTGGCGCAGTACTTGGCGGTGCAGCCACTCCAGTCTAGCGGCGATGGCACACTCTTTCGCTTTTGGGCGATCATGCGCGACTTGGCCAATATTGCCTTCATCATCGTCTCGCTCATCGTGATTTATTCGCAAGTTACCAGTGTTGGCATTAGCAATTATGGCATCAAGAAGATGTTTCCGCGCCTTGTCGTGTCGATTATCGTCGTCAATATGTCGTTTTGGCTGTGTGCGGCAGCGATCGATATTTCCAATATACTTGGCTTCCAGCTGCAGCAGCTGTTTGTCAATATTGCCTCGACGGTCAATGGGGCGGATTATAACACGCTCAACAAAATCACCTGGCCCAATGTCATGAGCGCCCTGCTGACGGGTAGCGCTGGTGCGGTGGGTGCGGTGGTGGGAGTGAGCGCACTGGTGGGTGCGACCGATGGAGCACTGGCGATGGCTATTCCGCTGCTGGTCGGTGTGCTGTTGGCAGTCATCATCGCTGCGGTGATTATTGCGGCGCGCCAGGCGCTCATCACCATTCTTGTCATTGTCTCGCCCTTTGCCTTCTTGTTGCATGTACTGCCTAGTACAGAGAAGTATTTTGATAAGTGGAAGGATCTCTTTATGACGATGATGCTGATGTTTCCGCTGATGTCGATATTGTTTGGTGGATCGCGCCTGGCAGGAGTAGCTATCCTGACGAATGGTAAGGATGCGAATAACCTTAACCTGATCATCCTTGGCTTGGCAGTGCAGGTGGTGCCACTGATGCTGACGCCCTTTGTGGTGCGGATGAGCGGCTCGCTGCTAGGGCGGCTGGGCGCGATTATGAATGACCCGCGGCGTGGTATCGTCGACCGAACGCGGACCTGGGCACGGCAGCGGGCAGACCTGCGCAAGTCGCGCGTGCTTGCTGGCGATGCGCAGCGCAACTGGCTGGGCAATGCAGCGCGGCGGCGGGCCCTCAAGAAGCGCGCCATCCAGCAGCGAACCGATGCCTACACCAAGCGCTTTGAAACAATGGCCGACCTATCAGCGGTGGGGCGGAGCAACGATGAATATAACCGCTACACCGACCTGCGTGGCAAGGAGGCAGCAGCGCGGCGCGACCGAGCCTGGAATGTACGCCTCTTGCAGGATGATGAACTGAAGCAGCGGGCACTCAGCACCCAGCTCACCACTGATGAAGCCAAAAATGCTGCCCACAAGCTCGACGCGCTCTATGATGAGCTGAAGCTTGGCGGTGAGGTGCCAGCTGGCCTGAGCCATGGCCTGGGGCGGCGCGCCTATGCAGCGGCCGAGGTGGGTGCGTTAACGGAGATCCGCAGTGCGATGGCCCAGCGCGAAGTGCGGGCGAAGATCGACCGTGAGCTCCTCGCCGATGGGGCAGTGGCCAATGCCGATGGTGTGGTGCTGCGTGATGGCGATGGCGTTGCTCTGCGCCGCCGGATGGTCGATGGCCAAACGCTGCAAGATTACGCCACAGGGGTAGGGCATAAGAACTTGATGGTGGCAGGCCAGACGGCGCGGCTGCGCAAGGAGTTTGGTGAGCATGTTGCGGCGGAAGACCAGCTGATGCGCCACTTCAAGCTCAACAGCAGCCAATGGCAGGCCATGGCTGCCACGGGCGATACTGCCATTACCCTCACCGATGCCAGTGGCAACCAGCACACCTTCCGGGCGGATAATGAATATGTGAAGGAGGCGGCCATCGAGCACCAATTCCGTGCCGGCTCGGCTGGCCAAAAGCGTGAGATCATCCGCGAGACTGGCCGCGAGATCGAATATGTGGCAGACGATGGTACGGTGCAGGTGCGTCAGGGGTACAACTACGATGCGCGCGCCACTGTCTCGGCTGAGGCGGTGGCCTCAGGGGTGGCAAGTGCGGTGCCATTTGTGAATGACGTGACGTACGATGCGATCTTGCGCGGCGAATACAACGGTGCGGCTGCCGAGAAGATGCACTCGCTGCGGCAGGTCTTTGAGGGGCGGCTCAAGGCAGAGAACTTCGCTGGGGCAAATGATGGCGCGCTAGAGCTGATCTACAGCATCCCTGACTTGCCCGACTACCAGCAGATCAAAGACTCGTATCTTCGCACCCTCTCGCCCGAGAAGCGTGCTGCCATCGAGCCGACTTTCGATCAAGCCTATGCTGAGCGTCACCAAGCCCTTCGCCACGATGCCTATCGCATTCTCAATACTCCAGAGCTCCGCCGCAATACCAACGCCGCCAACCGCGCTGTGTATGAGCGGTATGCAGAGCGGCCACAGGGGTAGAGTACACTAAACACTCCGCAGAGTACGCGGAGTGCTGGATGATTACAGTAGTGAGGGTTAGGCCTCTTCCTGTGCTTTTTGGGCTTTTTCTAGGTAATGCAGAGATTTTTTATATGAACAGATACTTGCGGCAAACATTGTGCCACTAATAGCTGCTCCAATAGCACCTTTTGTAGCTTGGTCGAATGAATCTTGACGTCGTTGCGAATCGAGGTTGGCAACATCTGTCGGGTCAACTGTCTCTGTTTCATTTGGTGTAACTACTGTAATATGTGAAAAAATTGACGATGACTCATCTGGCTCCCAACGCGCACCATAGCCGGTAGATAGCCTGATTCCTGCTAGGGCAACTGCCCCAAGACTACCAATAAGGACACCATTTCCAAACGCTCTTTCAAATCTGCCGAGCAGTGATGATTTTCTTGCTCGATCAAGAAGAGAATCGATGTATGCTTGGTGGATTATTCTCTGATCTGATTTACCATACTCGTCATCTACTGCAACTTCTGAGCTTGCTGGCGTCTCGAAGCGGGCGGTTGATGAGGTGCGTGGGTAGCTTGTCGTCCGGGCAGCGGGGAAGATGGCAGTTGGGCTGTCGTCGCTGGTATCGGCGAGGGTCGACGTGGGCAGCTCGGTTGCAAGGTCAGCCGGATTAGCCTCATATGGTGCGGTATTAGCTCTTCTGCCGGGCATTGTTTTCTCCTTGTGATTGCTAGAAGTTATTGTGTGGTACTTGTATATTACAAATTGGTGGGGATTTTGTCAAGAGGTAAAATTTGAGCTCATAACCCACCGACCAAGCGGTGGGCTATGAGGCAAGAAACAGAGGTAGTGCACTGGCTTCTTCCTATAGTGGGCTAGCGCGCTGTGCTGCTACCGGCGGGTAAAGATCTCGCGCAGGCTGAGTTTGCGGCTGTACTCCAGCGCACCAAAGCGGAAGAGGCGCACGCCCATCATGATGGCGATGGCGGCACAGACAGCCAGGATACTAATGCTAATGGCGGCATCCATGGCGCTGAGGTTGCCAATCGCATTGCGCAGCATGAGCGGGATGGGTGAGGTGAGTGGAAAGTAGGTGAGGATCTTGCTTGGCAACGCGTCTGGTGTGGAGATGAGCATGGCGGCGGCATAGAGCGGCGCAAAGAGCAGGATCATGATGGTAGCAAAGAAGCTCCCCGCTTCCTTAGCGGTTGGCACAGCAGCACCGATTGCCACCAACATGCCGGTGAAGAAGAGGAAGCTCGCGGCAAAGGCAAGGAAGCCTACCCCAATCCGCACGGGGTCGACTGCAATGTGCGAGAGGTCGACATCGGGCAGCTGCAGCTGATCTTTGAAGAAGAGATAAGCAACAAGCACTGGCAAAATAACGAGCAACCCCTGAATAAACGCCAGAACGATGAGCGAAATAATCTTGCCGATGATGAGCGTGCGAGCGTGCACCGTGGTGAGGATCATCTCGATGACGCGGTTTTCCTTTTCCTCCGTTGTGCTGGTGAGCATTTGGTTGCCAAAGAAGCTAATGAGGAAGTAGAACAACACCAAGAAAAGCCCAGGTAGGATCATCTCGTTGATGGCGTTGTATTCTTTGCCGTTTTTGTAGACAGTGTTTTTGGTGTTGACCTTGTCTTGGATGACCATACGTACTGCTGGGCTGACTTCTGATTGGACAGAGTTCGAGAGCAGGCTGGTGGCAATGCTGCCATAGCGGCCGTTGTCGAAGAGCCCCACGTCTTTGCCATAGACTTCCACCCGCTCCTTAGCGATGTCTTTGGGGTAGTAGATGTAGGCGTCGAGCTTACCCTCTTGGACTCGCTTGATGGTGGCGTCTTTGTCCGCAGCAGCGACAGGCTGAGCCTTGGTAGCGGCAAGCAGCTCTGGCTTGACGAGCTTCGACTCATCCGTCACAGCAAAGCTAAAGGCCTGCTTCTCGAGGTTCTTGGCAGCATCCTCCGAGGCTTTGTTGGAGAGGAAGATGACGGCAAAGACCATGGCAAACACCAGTGGGAAGCTGATTGCCGCAAGCCAAAACGACTTCTTCTTGAGCGAGCGGGTAATCTCGAAGCGGATGACGGTAGATAAGTTATGCATGTTAGTTGTCCTCCTTGCTGGGCTGGCTATAGACCTGGATGAAGATATCGTCGAGCGATTTGCCACCAAACTGCGCGCGCACCTCGGCTACTGTGCCATAGGCATGAGCCACGCCATCTTTGAGCAAGAGGACGCGGTCGCACAGGCGCTCGACTTCATCCATCTGGTGAGTGATCATTACCACCGTAGCACCCTTGGCTTGGTGCTCCTCAATGATCTCCATCAGTAAGCGCCGATTGACGGGGTCGAAGCCCTTGGTGGGCTCGTCGAGAATGATGAGCTCTGGGTCGTTGATGATGGTGATGCCCAGCTGGACTTTTTGCTGCTGGCCACCACTGAGCTTATCCAGGCGGGTCTTGGCTTTGTCGGCCAGGCCAACTCGCTCGAGGAAGGCGAGTGACTTGCTGCGAGCTTCGCTGCGGCTCAGGCCCTTAAGCTGGCCAAAGTAGATCATCGTGTCGATGACGCTTTCCTTCTTGTAGAGGCCGCGCTCCTCTGGCAGATAGCCAAGCTTGACGTCGCCCGAGACGGAGTATGGCGTGCCATTGACGAGTAGCTTGCCACCAGTTGGTTGATATATGCCAAGGAGTGCGCGGATCGTGGTAGTCTTGCCCGAGCCGTTGCTCCCCAAAAACCCAAACGTCTCGCCGCGCTTGACCTCAAAACTGAGATCGTCGATGACGCTGGTCTTGCCAAATTTCATTGAAAAATGGCTGACGGTGATAATAGAGTCTGTTGTTTTCATAGTATAGTTGTAGCACGAGTAAGCTGTGGCGTAAAGAGGAGTGGTGGAGGGGATAATAGTCGTCAATAACTGCTTCTCAAAGAACATAGCCCAC
The DNA here is from genome assembly GCA_938049075.1 of uncultured Candidatus Saccharibacteria bacterium. Classification (GTDB taxonomy): domain Bacteria; phylum Patescibacteriota; class Saccharimonadia; order Saccharimonadales; family Saccharimonadaceae; genus Saccharimonas. Next base: position 1,776 of record CALICZ010000026.1, on the reverse strand, counting down.
CAACCATACTCAAACTGAACCCGGATTAAATTACTCAATCCGAGAGTGCAATAGAATAGCACTACGATCAGATTGAGATGGTTCTAGTGAGCTATGTTGGTGGGCTATTCGCCCTTGTATCTCTGCTCGCGCCACTTCAGCCACTTTAGTCGTTCTAAACTAAAGGCTGCGATGATACCCAGTCCAACGAGGACGGACATTAAGAACATCTTCGTTGGTGTATTGGGTATCGAGTACACAATACAGAGGACAACAATAAAGCAAACACTTGAGATGGTTAGTAGCCACCTCGCAACGCGTCTGCTTATTGTTTCTGCAAGCCAAAGCATAACACAGAGACATATTCCACCAAAGGAGAAGCCGACCAATGAGGCGATTTCTTCATTCGGCATCCTTCTCACCTCCTCTCTCAGAAAGTGAGCTCGAAGCAAAGGGCAACTCTTGCCCTAAGAATCTACTATTATCTTTGGTCGCGGCGCGTAACGAATTGTAATAATTAATATTTGCATCTTAAAGTTCTACCATCGCCACAGCACCTTGCTGCACCAAAAATGTTCCGGCCAGACTACTATAGAGCTTCACCGTAAGTGATAGTTGCTGGCCTCCAGATATTTTCTTGTGTAGTAAGGTGCTGTGGCGACGTGGTATAGGCCATGAGAATTTTTGTAGAGTTGTGAGGGTTAGGCTTAGTACAAACAAACCTCAAGACTCAACTCTCGTGCTACAATACTCCTATGAAAATGAAACGACTGATGATGCCGCTGCCGTATCGACGTTTGGTGATTGCATTTGTGGCGGGGTTTTGTGTGATGGTGTTTGAGCTGGTGGCGGCGCGGGTGATGTCGCCAGTGGTGGGGGCGTCGACCTCGTGGGTGGTGCCGCTGAGGATCTCCTCGAACGACGAGAGGGCGCTGCGCGGGGCGGGTGCCTCGTCGGAGGTGTAGGCGGGGGTCGAGGCGGCTCGCTCGGCGCCGGCGCGCGCGGCCCCGCGGGTCGAAGCGCTCGGGCCGTAGTCGACCAGCAGCACACACGAATCCCGAGCCGCACCGGTGCGCCCCGTCATGCGGATACCCGCCTCGCACCGGGGGGCGCCGTCGGTCGGATCGCCAGCCGGGGCCTCGCCCTCGTGCAGGTGCAGCGGTCTCAGATGCGTCAACGCTGGCCGGAAGCCCGTGTTCCAGAAAATGGCATCGATCCCGACCCAGACGGGGTCGGGGCAGGGCTTCCAGGAGTCGGGGACGACCAATCCCCCGCCCACGACCGCGGCGGCCCCCAGCCCGTCGGGACGCGCTCCGGTGGCCGTCGGGGAGAAACGAACGGCACGCTCGTCGATGAGATCGATCATCCCTCTGGAGACGAGCATCCCCCGTTCGACGGCGGCGACGTACTCCGTCGGATCCGGGACGATCGCCCCACGCCCGGTGCGGGCCGCCGCAGAGCCTCCGGCGGCCCGCACGCCGTCGACCTGCTCGAGGGCCGCGGCCCACAGGTCGCCGGAGCCGGCGGAGACGAAGTTAGGTGGGCGACGCGTGGCCCAGACCACCGAGGCCGCGTGGGGTTCGACGTCGAGGAGCATCTGCACCGCGGTGAGCCCGCCGCCGACGACGAGGACACGTCGACCGGCCAGGTCCTCGGCCCGGCGGTAGGTGGCGGTGTGGAGCTGGAGACCGGTGAAACGGTCCGCCCCCGCCACGTGCGGGACGCGGGGGCCGGTCCACGTGCCGGTCGCCGAGACGACCATGCGGGCGAGCCAGCTGCGTCGCCCCGTCCCCGTCC
>CALICZ010000025.1 GCA_938049075.1 uncultured Candidatus Saccharibacteria bacterium | reverse complement strand
CAGGAGTCATATATTTGAGCTGTGGGCGATTATCCATTTGCCCCGCCTCAATAGTCTGCGGTGTAGAAAATGGTGGCCCATGAAAGGTGTGCAACACTGGTGGTAGTCCCGGTATACGGCTCACTGGTGAGAAAAAGGCTGGCCCAATGTAGGGGTTGTGGTCGTGAATGATATCAAAATGACCATCGGCTTCGATAGCGTGGAGGGTAAAATTGAGATGAGTCTGGAGGGTTTGAAGTGGTGCGTCGTAGTAGGGGTCGTCGATAGTATCGAAGAGCTCGCGCTTGTAGTATGAGTGGGTTGGCGTGCCGTTGCGCATCCGTCGTGCGCCATTAGCGAAAAGCTCTACCTCGACATCATCGCGCTGCTGCAGTGCAAGCACCAGGCTTTCGACAACGAGCTCGATGCCGTCATAGCCTTTGATGGGTAGAGCGAGCCACGGCGGGGCAACAACTGCCACTCGTAGTGGCCGTGGGAGGGGTACTGCGGGGCGATCACTTGACGAACATTGTGTATCATTTTGTAACATCATATGGCTAGTATAGCATAATCAACTGGAATGTGGAGTAGTAGGGTATAATACAGATATGGAGTCATTTCATATCTTCAAGCCGTGTGGCGATCATCTCGTGGCACACCTCTACGAGCATTTGGTGATGCAGACGCTGCATCGACAGCTGTTTGAGGCAGGGTTATTTCAGGCGATTGACTACCAAGCCTATGGAATCGTCTATTCTGACGCTGGGGTGATGGGGATCGATGCGACGCTCTACACCATGCAGGCCGAGCGCTTTGTAGCGCGGCTGCGCCAGCCAGTGGCGGAGTATGATGATGCGATGATCGACTGTGCGCTCCGGCAGATCATTGCCGAGAAGGGCTATCCGCTCACCTATCACGACCGGCTTGCCCTCCACGAGGCATTGCACCAGCTTGATACCGAGCCATGGTATGATGCTCAGGATATCGACGTATTGCAGTGCTTGGGCGAGACAGCGCCACGTGGCATCATTGCTCAGCGCGAGGAGTGGGAAGCAGATGTGATGGAGTATACGATTGATATATCGATCGATCTCGAGCCGGGTGACCCGCGAGCGGCCGCCTTCATTGAGCTCACGCATGCGATCCAAGCCAATACCGCTGCGCTACTGCAGCGAACGTATGGGTACTATAACCACGGATATGATAGGGAGTGCACGGCTGGGCACGGGAGTGCACGGCTGGGCACTATACCGAGCGGCAATATTTGCTCGTAACTGGCCGCGAGGATTATTCGGCCCAGGTCTACAATTTGTATGAGCTTATGATCCGGATGATTCGAGCCCAGGGTGGCTGGCGGCGCCTCTTAGAGCGTTTGCAGACGGTTGATTATCGAGAACAGTCTGCGCCCTCCATCGTCAGTATGATCGACGACCTACGGATGGTTGTCGGGGCGCGTGGCTGGCGTCGAATTGCTACGGTAGAAACGTTGGATGATTTGCTTGATCGCCTGACAATAACAGTGGTCGCACAGTGATGAGATACGACGCGGTAGAGGCTCTACATTATGCACCGCGATTATGCACATTACCCTAGGCAAACCAGCTGCCAGTGTGATACTATAAGCAGTAAGGAAGGTCTGATATAATTCGGGCCGTTATTTTATGTCATGACAGATCCACAGTATATTCGTAATATTGCAATTATTGCCCACGTCGACCACGGCAAAACAACGCTGCTTGATGGCTTGCTCAAGCAGAGTAATACATTCCGCAGCAACCAAGCCGAAATGGCTCAGACGCTCATCATGGACAGTGGCGAGCAGGAGCGTGAGCGTGGCATTACCATCACTGCCAAGCAGACGACGGTCTACTACCAACCGACCGATGCTGAGTCAGCAGTTGACTACAAGATCAACATCATCGACACACCTGGCCATGCCGATTTTAGTGGCGAGGTGGAGCGCACGCTTAACATGGCTGATGGTGTACTCCTCGTGGTAGATGCGCAGGAAGGCCCGATGCCACAGACAAAGTTTGTCCTGAGCAAAGCGCTTGAGCTTGGTCTAACACCGGTCGTGATTATCAACAAGATCGACAAGCCTGCGCGGCGCATTGCTGAGGTGGAGGACGAGCTGGCCGATCTTTTCCTCGAGCTTGCTACCGACGAGTCGCAGCTCAAATACCCGGTGTACTACGCTGTAGCGCGCGAAGGCAAAGCCTGGGCGGCACTGCCAAGTGATGCCAGCCAGCCAGCCAGCCTGGCACCGATCTTCCAAGCGATTATCTCGCATATCCCAGCGCCGCAGGTGGCAGATGGGCCTTTCCAGATGCTCGTGACGGCCCTCCAGTACGACACCTTCCTTGGCAAATATGCGATTGGCCGAATCCATCGCGGGGTAGCTCAGCGTGGCCAAGCGCTGACTCTTATCAAGACGGATGGTACGACTACCAATGCCAAGATCGATAAGCTCTTCATCAGCCGCGGCCTCGCTAAAGAAGAAGTGAGCGAGGCAGGCGCGGGTGACATTGTCTACATCGTTGGTGCAGCCGAGGCGCACATTGGTGAGACGCTCGCGAGCCGCGACCAGCCGGAGGCACTACCTGTCATGGCAGTCGAGGCTCCCACCATTAGCATGTATCTTGGACCGAATACTAGTCCGATGAAAGGCCGCGAGGGTGAATTTACTACCAGCCGGCAGATTGGCGATCGTCTCCAGCGCGAACTCGAGACTAATGTGGCGCTGCGAGTGGCAGAGTCTGGTATTGGCTTTGTGGTATCGGGGCGAGGCGAGCTTCACCTCAGTGTGTTGATCGAGACAATGCGCCGCGAAAGCTACGAATTTGAGGTTGGACGGCCAGAAGTTGTGACAATCACCAAGGATGGCAGTGAGCAAGAGCCAGTTGAAGAGCTGCTGGTTGAGGTTGGCCCTGAGTTTGTCGGTGTTGTTAGCCAAGAGCTTGGCAAGCGCAAAGCCGAGCTCCGCAAGCAAGAGCAAACCACCAGCGGCGCAGCGCGGATGACCTATACCATTACGACCCGAGCATTGATTGGTCTGCGTAACCGCCTTCTGACAGATACAAAGGGGACAGTGATTATGTATAGCCTGCCGCACGGCTATCAGCCGGTTGGTGGTGCATTGCCGCGGACGCGCAATGGTGTTTTGATCGCCTTTGAGCCAGGCACGACCACACCATATGCCTTGCAAGCGGCCGAAGCGCGCGGTGAGCTCTTCGTCGGAGCGGGAACTGATGTCTATGCTGGGATGATCGTTGGCCTTAATAACCGCCCAGACGATCTTGAGATCAATGTCTGTAAGGCCAAGCACCTTACCAATATGCGCAGCAAATCAAGTGACGGCACTGTCCAACTGACGCCTCACACCCAGCTGAGCCTTGAACAATCGATTGACTTTATTGAAGATGACGAGCTCCTTGAGGTCACGCCGCACGCCCTTCGTCTCCGCAAGAAATACCTCGACGCCAACGAGCGCAAACGCGCCGCCAAACAGCAACCATAACATCATAGGGAGAAACCGCCTATCATGCACAACGTCCGCCGCGCTTTTGCTGCGAAAATCATTGCTCTTACCAAAGACACCAAAGAGAGTGCCAAAGCCGCTGCCGTGCAGACGGTTGAGCTAGTGCGCCCAACGCCAAACTCGCCTGACAAGACGCTCAGCGAGCTCTTTGATGAGGTGCAGACACAGCAAATTTATGGTGACGGCAAGGCGTTTGTCGATATGACACCTACCAAGCCAGCCCGGACAATTATGGCGCGGTATCGTCGACAGCGTCGCCAGCCTGGCTTCGACCTCGCGACCTTCGTTGGGCAGCATTTTTCTACCACAGTATACCCTGCTTCGAGCTATCAACCGACCGACACCACTACTGCGCGCCAACATGTGAGTCAGCTCTGGCGGCAGCTCGAGCGGCGCAATCGCAAGAATCGGGGTTCGCTCCTTGCGCTACCATATCCATATATGACGCCAGGTGGACGCTTTGATGAGTTGTTTTATTGGGATACGTATTTCATTATGCTTGGTCTAGCGGCGGATGGGCGCTGGCGCTCTATCGAGCACATGATACGAAACTACACCTATATGCTACGTAAATTTGGGATGATCCCCACGGCCAATCGGACATACTTCTTGAGTCGGTCGCAGCCACCCATGTTTGCAGCGATGATACAGCTGCTGGCGCGCCACCGAGGCAAGCGGGTCTATGCAGAGTTCTTGCCGAGCCTTCTTGCTGAGTATCGCTTTTGGATGAAGGGTCGTCGCCAGATTGCGAAAGCCAAGGCCGTTGAGTACCCAGCGTATCTCCGCGTCGCTGTTATGCCTGATGGCACGCCGCTCAATCGTTACTATGATAACCGCACCACACCACGCCCCGAGTCGCATCGCGAAGATGTCCATACGGCGCATCACGCAGCCTCAGCGCATACGACGCGGACATTCCTTGATCTGCGGGCAGCAGCCGAGAGCGGGTGGGACTTTAGTAGCCGGTGGTTTGCCGACCCCTGTCAGATTCAGACCATCGAGACGACAAAGTATGTACCGGTCGACCTTAATTGCTTTCTCTACCAGCTCGAAATGACGATCGCCGAGGCTTACCGACTGATCAAGCAGCGTCGCCTGGCGCGGCGTTTCGAGGCAGCGGCCGAGCGCCGAGCTCGGGCAATTCGCCGCTACTGCTGGCAACCTACCACGCAATTCTTTGAGGATTATGCTATCACCACTGGTCAGACCACGGGGCGACTAACGCTTGCCGCGGTGATGCCACTATATGTGGGGATTGCAACCGATGAGCAAGCTGCAGCGGTAGCGCAACGGCTCGAGAAAGACTTTTTGCAGCCAGGTGGACTTCTTTCAACCCTCATTACTAATGGTCAGCAGTGGGATGCCCCCAACGGCTGGGCACCACTGCAGTGGTTTGCTATTGTGGGGCTGCGCAATTACGGCTATGACACACTGGCGGCAACCATTCGCGATCGCTGGCTTGCCACCAATGAAGCTGTCTTTGCCCAGAAGCGCAAAATGGTCGAGAAGTATGATGTTGTTACCGCCAGTTCAGGCGGCGGCGGGGAGTATCCCTTGCAAGATGGCTTTGGCTGGACGAATGGGGTGTACGCAGCACTCAAGGATGAGCAGCTTGGTGTAGCGCAGCTGTAGCCCTGGAAGAAGCAAGGCGCTCTGAGTCTCACGTTGCTACGTGGTGCCGTTATATTGCTGGGCTACCTCATCTGGCAAAAATCCTTTCTTATGTTGGAAGTTTGCCTGCCACTGATAGCCTTTACCATAGCCGAGCTCTTTCATGAGTTTGGTGGGAGCATTGCGCAGATGGAGCGGCACTGGTGCATCGGCGTAGCGGCGAGCAAGAGCCTCTGCCTCGTGCATAAGGTCGGTGATCTCGCGCGATTTAGCCGAGCGGGCAAGCGCTGTGGCACAGTGGTAGAGATTGTAGCGGGCCTCAGGCAAGCCAACCCGCTCCACCGCTTGAAAGGTCGCGACCGCTAGAGATAACGCACCATTACCTGCCAGCCCGATGTCTTCACTGGCGAATACCACCATGCGCCTGGCAATGAACTTTGGGTCTTCGCCAGCGTCGATCATTCGGCTCAGATAATAGAGGGTGGCGCGGACGTCGCTACCCCGCATCGACTTGATGAAGGCCGAGATCACATCATAGTGCATCTCGCCTTGCTTGTCGTAGCCCGGGAGTTTCTTTTGGGCGGCAGCTGTGACGGTATCAGGCGTCACTGTCTCAGCGAGACTCAGGGCAAGCTCAAGGTTGCCCAGCGCCACTCGGGCATCGCCGCCCGATAGCTCGGCGAGGTAATCGAGCGCTTCTGGCGTGACGTGCTCTGTCTTACCTAAAGTAGTGATGGCGCGCTGGAGAATAGCGTGAATTTCGTCTTTGCTCAGTGGTTGCAAGACGAGTACGCGCATCCGGCTCAGTAGTGGTGTAATAACCTCGAAGCTTGGATTCTCAGTCGTCGCACCGATCAACGTAATCAGTCCCGACTCAACATGAGGCAAAAAAGCGTCTTGCTGTGCCTTATTAAAGCGATGAATTTCATCGACAAAGAGCATGGTACGCAGGCCAAGATTCCAATTTTGCCGGGCGTGCTGGATGACTCGCTCGACGTCCTTCTTGCCACTGGTAACGGCACTGAGCTCGATAAACTCAGCCTCCACCTCGCGAGCAATAATCCGCGCCAGCGTCGTCTTGCCTGTACCGGGTGGTCCCCAAAAAATGAGGCTCACGGGTTGTTTCTTTGCGACAATCTGGCGCAAAATCTCGGCATCGCCCAGCAAGTGTGTCTGGCCTATCACGGCATCGAGCGACTGTGGACGTAGTCGCTCGGCCAGCGGTTGGCGCGATGATGATGACGAATCTGGCTCAGGCATAGCTACGTCTAGTATACCGGAAATGGGCTGGCACGTCGAAGGGCTGTTGGTTTCGGTACTCGAACTATAGCTGATTTCCTAGTTACCTATTGCGAGGTAGCAAGACAGCCCCATCTCGCCATTTTGCCACAATGTGGTATGATAAAAGCAATAAGCTAGTCCAAAGGAGGAATATGGAATATATCATTATCGGCATCATCGTGGCGACGATTGTCTTCATGCTGAGCGGGATTCGGGTGGTGAATCAATACCAGCGTGGCGTGGTGCTAACGCTTGGGCGCTTCTCGGGTCAGCGCGCACCAGGCCTACGCGTGGTAGTGCCAATCTTTCAGACGATTATGATGGTCGATGTCCGCTCGACGCCGATCGATGTGCCAAAGCAAGAGGTCATTACCAAAGATAACGTGACGGTTGGTGTGGATGCTGTGGTGTACTTCCGCGTCATCAATGCACCAAAGGCTGTCCTCGAGACGACGAACTACATCTACGCTACCAGCCAGTTTGCTCAGGCAGCGCTGCGCGATGTGACGGGTAACATTGACATGGACGACCTGCTTGCCAAGCGAGAAGAGCTCAGCCAGCAGATCAAAGAGATTGTCGATGCTGAAACTGACAAGTGGGGGATTGACGTTGAGAACGTGAAGATTCAGAACATCGAGTTGCCAGGCGATATGAAGCGCGCTATGGCTAAGCAAGCCGAAGCCGAGCGTGAGCGCCGGGCCAACATCATCAATGCCGATGGTGAAAAAGCCGCTGCAGAGACCCTTGCAGAGGCCGCTCAGATTCTTGCTAACACCCCAGGAGCAATCAACCTGCGTACGCTCACGACACTTGAGCGCATTAGTGCCGAGCCAAGCCAGAAGACGATGATCCTCTTCCCAGCAGAATTGACAGAGGTACTACGAGGTATTAAGCGGTCATGATCGACTTTCGTCAGAATCGAGCGCGTTGCATTGATGCGCTTGCGGGTGGGCTGGCAGTATTGACTGCGTATGACGAAGTGCAGGGCAGTGGCGATGAGCCAGCACCATTTCAGCAAGAGTCGAACTTTTGGTGGCTCAGTGGAATTGAGCGACCAGGTTGGAAGTTGATTATCGATGGATTGCGTGGCCGCACAACACTCGTGCGGCCTCATCTCGATGCGGTGCAGCAGACCTTCGTTGGTGAACTCAGCAGTGAGGAAGCCAAGCGGATCAGTGGTGCCGATGCAGTGATTGACGCCCACGATTTTGAGGCAGAGCTGCGCCAGCTTGCCAAGCGCCATACGGTTGTATACGAAGTAAACGACCGCACCGACTACGGTTTTATGCTCAACCCCGCCTCGCGCGACCTGAGCAAAGTACTACAGCGGATCTTCCCTTCAGTACAATCGTGCCTCCGTCAGCTGCGTGAATTGCGGGCTATCAAGCAGCCAGAAGAGATTGCTGCGCTGCGCCAGGCAATTGCGCTGACTATTGAGGCCTTTGATGTAGCCAAGCAGCGCTTGCCAGACTGCCAGCATGAGTATGAGTGCGAGGCGGAATTTGACTACCTATTTCGGCACCGCAATGCTCGCCATGCGTATAGCCCAATCGTTGCTGGTGGTGCTAACGCCTGCACTTTGCACTATAGCCATAATGCCGGGCCGCTTGCTGCTGAGAATATGGTGCTGATCGATGTCGGGGCGCGGGTCAATGGATATTGCGCGGATATCACTCGCACCTATGGCATTGAGCCGACGCAGCGCCAGCAGGATGTCCACGCTGCGGTGGTGCAGGCGCAGCAACACATCATAGAGCTGCTCGAGCCAAATCTCCCCGTGGCTGACTATATCCAGCAGAGCGACGACATTATGCGCGATGCCTTACAGCAGCTTGGCCTCCTACGCGATCGCCACGACCAAGCTACTTTCCGGCGCTACTATCCGCATGCCACCAGCCACGGGCTTGGCGTCGATACACACGACAGCCTGGGCGCGCCGCGGGTACTGCGCGCTGGCATGGTGCTTACCGTCGAGCCAGGAATTTACATTCCAGAGGAGGGCATTGGTGTCCGGATTGAAGATGATATCCTCATTACGCCAAGCGGCCACGATAATCTCAGCGCCAGCTTATCGACAAAATGGTAAAAAACCGCTATACTAGAGCAAATGAAACGACAATTTTTTGCCTTTATTATCCGCTGGGTGCTAAATTCACTTGGGTTGTGGATTGCCGTACGTATCTTTGGTACAGGCTATATCGGCGTCCAACCAGATATGAGCATTGCCGTGTTTTTGCTGGCTGGGCTCATCTTCTCAGTCGTCAATGCAGTCTTTAAGCCGATTGCCATCATCCTATCGCTTCCTGCCATTCTCGTCACGCTCGGTCTCTTTACTGTCGTTGTCAACGGCTTTATGGTCTATATTTCACTGATACTGGCACCAGGTCTCAAGATGACGTTTCTTCACTCCATCTTGACAGGCCTGATCATGAGTCTGGTAAACTATATAGTAAGCAGCGCGCTCGAGCTAAATTATGGGCGCACGCAGGAGGAACAACATGAATCTTGATAGTATTCTACAAACAATAATGATTGGCTCGGCCGTCTTAATGGTCTTGGCTATTTTGCTTCAGCAGCGCGGTGCGACGCTTGGTGCAGGCTTTGGTGCCTCGGGTGAGCTCTATACCACGCGGCGCGGCCTCGACAAGAACCTCTTTGAGGCGACGATCTTCTTGGCTGTTACCTTTGTTGGGTCTATTTTGGCGGCACTCTTGTTGCCGTCTGCGGGGTAGGGCATGGCGAATCGGCAGGAGAAGCACCTCCAGCGCCGTGAGACCTCGTCGGCAGTTGTGCCCCAGGAGGACGAGTCGCTCCGAGCGGCCAAAGCAGCTAAGTCGGTGCCATCGCGCCGCAAGAAGCCACGCCGCGACCTCAAGCAGCTCGAAGATAGTGCGACGCGCCATGTTGGCAAGTTCTTAGGGAGCCGCTTCGAGAGTTTGCGTCGAGCCCGGCGGCGGGTTGTGCTGTGGCTTGTCCTCATTGCAGTGATTTTGCTTGGTATTATTGCTCAGATCTTTATTCGCCGCGACGCGACAACGGCAACCGGTGGGACCGGCGGGACGTATATTGAGGGGGCGCTTGGCCCGATTGAGACGCTTAATCCTCTCTTTGCAACCAGCAGTGCCGAGCTTTCGGCCAGCCAACTCATGTTCTCCTCACTCTATCATTACGACGCCAAGGGCTCGCTCCATACAGATCTTGCAACGAGTCTTGCCTATAACGAAGCGGGTAAAACCTACACTGCTCAATTGCGTGATGACGTCCGCTGGCACGATGGGCACAAGCTCACCGCCAAGGATGTTGTCTTCACGATCAACCTCATCAAGAACCCGGCGGTGCGCTCGCCCTTGCGCGTCAACTGGGTCGACGTCCAGGCTAAGGCGGTCAACGATACCACTGTGCAGTTTGTGCTACCTGCAACGTATGCTGCCTTCCCCCATGCATTGACCTTCCCAATTTTACCAGAACGTATGCTAGGCTCAGCAACGCCAAGCTCAATGCGCCAGGCACCATTTAATCATTCGCCAGTTGGTAGTGGACCGTTTAAGTTCCA
>CALICZ010000024.1 GCA_938049075.1 uncultured Candidatus Saccharibacteria bacterium | reverse complement strand
TGGGGTGGTTGTGTTGTGGCACACGACAAGCACAACAGGGCCTATGCAGTCATCGACATACTATTATCCTCGCTAATAGCTATTGTGATGGTAGTGTAACAAAAGGGGGTAGCGGTGTGCTAACCCTTTTTTTGTATGGTGCGGCCACAAAATGAATAGCAAATAGTACCGTATAAAGAAACCCAGATCAAGCTGGGTGATATGGAACAAGATTGGTACATCCGGCAGGATTCGAACCTGCGGCCACTTGGTTCGAAGCCAAGTACTCTAATCCGCTGAGCTACGGGTGCTCACTAGCCCTTATTGTACCACCACTGACGCGAGAATCCAAACTGCCTGCCTGAGAATACACTCTAGGGAGTGGTGGGACTGAGGGATTGGATGGTATTATATAAAAAACAAGAACGAGGAGCTTGGGATGTATAAAGAATACGAAATAGATTGGACACAACTACGTACTGCTGACAACGAGAATCCGCAGATTCTTCCTGGCAAAATATGGACTATGCTCCATGCCGATAAAGATGGAGTTGCTCATGACGCGTATTGGAAAATAGAAGGGAACGCCTTCTTCCAACGCAACCTATACCAGGCAACCGAACCAGTAACGGACATTGTTACCAACGAAATACATCTTGGAAACTTTAGCACACCAGGCCTCGGCTTTGCACTCGATCTCCTCGTCGAGATCGCCTACGGCTGGTCAGCACCATTAGAAAAAGAACGAGGCAATACCGACCTAGCCGACCGCTGCCGCGAGAAGATCCGTGCCATCATGCCAGACCTCTACCGACTTGCCGAAACGCAAACCGACCAACGCGTCCTACAGGGAATTGTCGATCTCACCGTCTATCTTGAACCAAGCAAACAGCAACGAGCAAGGATACTGTCGATTGTGGAACCAAAAGCTAGCGATTGGCGGCTTATTAGAATGTCCTTGCGAGATTTGAGAAAGTCGTTGAGACGACTATGACTCTTGAGATTGTGCAAGCAATAATTTGATGTATACGATAATAATAGAGGCAAAAGGGGCAATGTAATTGTATGTAGGGCAGAGCTGCCACTCTCGTGTTGCTGATGGTTGATACCTACCCGTGTATATTAGCAACGACTATCCCACGCTCCGTCAAAGCTTCCTCTACTCGCTTGACGACTTGGCTGGGGGTAAGCTCGGCTTTGACAATGTAGCTGTGGACACCGAGGTGCTGGAGTTTTTTGGGGGCTTCTTCGTGACCAAGGTTAGTGAGGACGATAACTGGGATATCCTTACCCCATGAGTAGGCGCGGATGTGCTCGAGTGTGTCGGCACCATTGAGGTGGGGCATTTGGAGATCGAGCAAGATGATATCGGGGTGAGTCCGTTGCACGAGCATGATGCCAGCTTTGCCATCGCCTGCAACTTCCACCGCAAAGCCAGTCGCTTCGAACTTCATGCGGTACATTTGGCTGATGGTTTGGTCGTCTTCGATGATGGCAATTTTAACCATTTGCTTTATAATAGCAGGTGTAGCATGAAAATGGAACAAAATCACCTAAAATCGAGCATGACGCCTACACCAGCAGAGCCACTGGTAGCACTGGGTAGCGCGCTAGCTCGTGCGACCGACTTTGCAGAAGTGGTAGCAGCGGTGCGCACAGCAGTGGAAGCAGTCGCCCGGTCAACCTGGTGCGGGGTGATGGTGACAGTAGATGGAGCGCCGTCGCTAATTGACTTGCCAGATGAATGCGCTACCTCTGTTGGCACACTCTTGCTGCTATGTAAAGAAGCAACGGTGCGCACAATGACTGCCATGCTACCCAAGCGCCACGCACTTCGTCGTTACAACATTGCTGTAGTATTGCGGTTGGTGTGGCAGGGCAATCACTGTGGATATATCGTGCTGGGCCCGCCAGCTGAGCGAGCTACTTATACTACTGCGCAGCGAGCCGCTCTTGCAATGATAGCTCAGCAATGCGCGGTGACGCTGATGGCGCAGCAGTGCCACAATACCACGCAGCAGTTCCAGCAGCAGCTCACCCAAGCGGTAGACCACGCAACGCGCCAACTGCGCGCTTCTAACCGCCGCCTGCGTGAGCTCGATGCCGCGAAGGATGAGTTCGTTAGCATGGCGAGCCACCAGCTGCGTACACCGCTCACTAGTGTGAAGGGTTATATATCGATGGTGCTGGAGGGTGACGCTGGTGAGATTAATGCCACACAGCGCACTTTCCTTACTGAAGCTTTTACGAGTAGCGAGCGAATGGTGCAGCTGATTGGCAATTTCCTTAATGTGTCGCGCATCCGCACTGGCAACTTCACAATCGACTTTCGCCTAAGCGATGTTGCCGCACTGGTGGCACAGAGCATCGAGTCCATCCAGCTCATCGCCGAGCGCCACCATTTGCGGGTGGACTATCGATCGCATGGAGTTATCCCGCCTCTGCTAATCGACGAAAATAAGCTCCGGCAAGTCATCGTTAATTATATTGATAATGCTATTTACTACTCGCCTGGTGCTGATGTTATTACGGTGCGGCTCTACCCCAAGGATGGCTGGGTGGTGTGCACGGTGCAAGACCATGGCATTGGAGTGCCGCAGGGTGAGCAGCGCAAGATCTTTACGAAGTTCTTCCGGGCGCACAATGCCCAGCTGCAGCGGCCCGATGGTACAGGGATTGGGCTATTCTTGGCAAAGAAGATCGTGCTGGGGCACCATGGCGAATTGATCTTTCATTCGCGGGAGGGGCAGGGTAGTACCTTTGGTTTCCGTCTGCCGATCGATCGCCTCACGCCGCACCAGAATATTTCACCAAACGAAAATCACTCCCCACGTGGGAAGTGAAAATCGCACATCTCCTGGGCTGGGTAAGATACCCAAGGAGTCCTCCTTTGCTTGGCACCTCTCGCACGGGTGCCAAACATGTAAAATTGCACAAGTATAGCCTATGGCAAACTCCCAGTAAATACAGTGTGGGTGCACCGTCGTTGGCTTGCTCTAGCTGTATCGCGTGCTGTTTGTGTTAGTTGTCTCCACCATGCATGTGCATGACACGATCAGTTTAGCATCATGATTATGGCATGTCAAGCCTTTTTTACAACATTATCGCTAGACAAGTGTCGATTTTTTTGCTATAGTGACTAGGCGGCCTCATCGTCTAGCGGTTAGGACACTGGGTTCTCATCCCAGCAACCCGGGTTCGATTCCCGGTGAGGTCACCATAAAGGGATTTATCATCCATTCGGATACGGAACAGCTCGTTTACCTCTGGTAGCGAGCTGTTTTTGTGAGTTCCAAACTTTATTTCATCATAGGTTGGGACTTTATTGAAGATAGCGGCGAAAAAGGCGGCTTTTCGCAAGGGATTACAGAGGTCAAGTAGTAGCTCAGGGAGGTGTTCCAAAATATATTTGGTGTATTGCAAGACTTGGTCGAATTCGGCTTGTAGGTTGGGCTGATTGGCGATTTCTTTGTCTAGTTTTGCTAGCTCATTTTCGGCGCTAATAATATCCTCTTCCAAGTACGTAAGCGCCGTTTCGCTCGTGACAACGCGCATTCTGTCCACGGTCGCCCGAATCTGGTTTTGCAGGCTCTGGCGGTACTCTAGGCGCTGTTGGTTGGCTTCTAGTTGCTTTGCTTGGCGCTCGCGCCACAGTTCGGCAATAGCAGCGATAATATCGTCAACGTACTCCGGCTTTACGGTAATTTGCGGCGGGCCGCTCATGCCGTGCGCAGTCGGTTATTTGGATGATGAAGTTGAGGTATATACGGCGACGACTGAGAATTTGATGGGTGAAGATTCTGTGATTTGGTCGAATATTGACGAGCTTAGCGAGCTTCTTTCCTTAGATGAGTTGTGAATAAATTTGAGGCTGCATGTGTATCAATCGGCCGTACGATGATTGCAGGCGCGCCCCGGCGAGCTTGCAATGGTCGCACGAAAGCCGCCGCATAGCTTTCAGGGTGAGGCTTATTTCGCAAATGACAGACAGATGGCGTGTTTTGTGCGTCAGCGCAGTACACGCTAGCTGGCTTGTCTTTTTGTGAAATAAGATAACAATCATCAACTAGTATTACCAGCTTCGCCTTAAGCTCGTTCATTCTTACATCCGCTCATCTTGACTGCGCCAGCATGGTGCATGTCGAGTGATCGAGGTAAGTATGGACGTTGTTGGTGATGTAAATTGAGTGTGAAATTAATAACTAAACTGTCTTTTTTCCTGGGCAGTTTCTCGTCGTGTCTAGGGACGGTGAAGCTAGCGATTATTCTCTATAATCTCTTACCAACTGACGCGACCGAGAGAGGTTGCAAGTAAGTCACCTAGTAAACTCGACTATTCTAGACTGCCTTTAAGCTCGTCTCGAATCAACGGCTCAAGTCGCTCGGCTTGTTCATATTCACCGCACATCTGGACAATGCGGCGCACCTCGTCGCAGTACGTTTCGTCGTTCGCAAGCCACAGATTCATCACCCACGTCTCGCGATTACTACCCACTATAAGTGGCTACAGTTGCTGCTTGCTCTGCTACGATTGACACACTTACTCCTTACTTTACGTAACGGAGTCTACGTACAGGCTCGCACGGCAAACCTGTCACAGGTGGAGATTCCCCTGAAATGCTACCCCAAAAGATAAAATAATTTTCATGGGCGAATACGACCTTGATAGGTTTGTATGAGCTGTATACCCGGGAGGTACGTGAAGTGAGTATACTATTAAAGTAGATAAAACTAGATCTGTTGTCGGAATACTAAACGCTGCTCTTTTTCCGTTAGCCCTCTAGGAACCTTTAGTGAGTCTTCTATAAGAACTTCGTATTTTACGGGCAGCGTATTATTAAGTAGGGAATAGAAGTTTGATACATCGACATTATTATCGATATGAATATAGATTGAATCTGTAGGATCACTTATCACTTCAAAGTAGTAGTTGCCAGCAAAACCGCTATTGTCCAACAGGTAGAATAACTTATCAAAGTCTATCAGCTGACCCCTAACCTTACGGGTTAGATTGTTGCGGCCTAAAACTTCAACGCAAGTCGTCTTTATGTTACATCTGCATCTATATAGCCTCGCCCTATCTTGTGTATTAAGTCGTTTCATCGAAACTCCCTCCCATGCACTATTACTGCTTAGCAAAAGTATTCCTTCGCCCCAGTCCTTAACATCGCCACTATTCGTTAAAATTTCAGGAGTATACTCTTTCGATATGTGCTTATGTCCGTATATGCAGTCTCCCGCTACCATAGGGGCTTGTAGCATACCGTAATGGTCATAAACTCTTACCCCATATATATCCTCAAGTCGCCTACGGATATCAGACGTAAGAACTTCTCCTCCTGTCACAATAAACTTTAAAGATTTGCGAACATTCTGCAGCATTCTTTTATCATCCAGGCAATTGGCTATTTTTACCAAATAGCCAGGCATGCCTACGAGAATGTTGGGCGATATTCTGTGAATTTTATCTACCTTAGGATCTGTAGGAAAATTCCTACCCGACCCAAAAGGGTACACTTGACAGCCCAACCCGCTCATAGATAACGAGTAGAAGTGCGCGGGTGGAAATAGACCATACCCCCAGAGCACTACAGCCTTCATAGATTTAAGTCGATGCGGGACAAGTGATAATAGCTCTGTGGTTCTCCGTGCGGCTCCATTGATGACATAATCGGTATATATAATATCCCTAGCTTCTCCTGTGGAACCTGAAGAGCTGTAAACCACACCCCCAGACGAAGCAAAGTTTTTATTAATGACACCCAGCCACTCCTCTAAACTTTGTGGTTTATTCATAATTAGTCTAGAGCTCCAACATCTTCCTGTAGAAATTTCGATAGAACTACCATATCAACGGATCTTTTATAAGGTTCTCTCAATATACCCTCAGATACATAACCATGCGCTAGTATTACGTCGATCATTGCAATACAGGATACTGGCAAAATAATAGTTATCTTCCTTCTACTCATCCTCCTAGCTTGTAGCATAATCATATCAAGTAAATCACCCAACACCTTTTTGCAAACAACTTTATGATCTATGATAAGAGGGGATATCTTTAGAGATCCCCCGCGCTTTGGGGTGAGGGCTGCAACACCTGCTAGCTTGGTTGTATCATGGACGATAGTTAATAAAATCTTGGCCTTTTTCTCATATACTTTCGGGCTCTCCTCGGTACCGTGCACCAGCGCCCTCACAAAATCATCGTCTATATCGTCATAATAATGAGACATGTTAGTCCTAATGAAATTGGATAGTAGACTAAGGGGTAATTCTGTTTGTAGGTTATTTATTTCTATGGATGCATTTGCAGATGTATTATTTGCTAGCGACAATTCAAGCCTTGAGGGTGTAGAACTTTCTACACCTCGGCTGTCTTCTAGGAACTTTCCACACACTCTTTCCGAAGATTTTATGTGGTAATGCCTAGACAATAGCGCTTCCATTTTTAGATGTAGCTTTTGAAAATCGAGAACAGCAGTCGGTGCGTTATTCAGGGGGGCTGTTACGTACATCTTTCTAGCGCCCACAGCGTGGTAGCTCCTGCACAGGGCATTTATCATCTGCTCGGCGTATCCTCTCCCTCGCATATTAGGGCCAATATACGTAGGACCAATTTTTATACATCCGCCGCGCTTCCTCGTTACAACCTCAAAGCCGACAAAATCACTGCCTGATTTGGTAAACGCAAGCCACACCTCTTTTCCGATAGTGAAATACCCCACGGGATCGTAACCGAGGCGATCAACCTTCACTAGGTTTCGTGCAAAATCTTTCGTTATCTCATCATAAGTGTCCTTTATTGAGATTGTCGTGTTTTCAATAAATATATTTTCATACTTCGGGTCGCATTTAAGGCGGACTAGGCGAAGATCGTTGAATTCTATCTCACATTCTTTCGGGGGTGTCAGTAGCATTATCCTCCGCCTTCCTTTCGCTAATCAGATTATCTAAGTCGGATCCTGGAGTAATATACAGGAAGCTTTGAGGGGGGCGGAAATCGTGCAAGCGACCCCTTATGTCAAGTAGGCTTATAGGTGAGTTGTACTTGATAGGCGATGTGACTTCAAGAGCACTACATAAGCTTCGCGTTGCATAGTATGCCGTAAACCAACTAACCGCGTCAGGGTCGTCTTCATATCCTGTTATGGACATTAACTCCTCGAGAGAACACCTTGCTATACGTCCAGCACGAAATTCTCCCACGATAGCTTTATCTTCCTGCGATGAATATATAACCACATCAAGCGTATCGGAGTGCTCGAGTTTTGGGATTGATTTGCGAAATTCCCATTTTTTGCTGCCGTCCAGAATCTTGTCGGCATACTTAGTCTTAATTGACATTAAAATCTTTTTTTCAGACATATCTATATATCCTCCAGCTCTTCTAGAATAGTATTCGCAATATCATGTTCTGATTGGTGATATTTTGTGGCAAATATTGTCTTTGTTGATCCATACTCAATCATTATATTTACGCCATTATGTTCAGCTTTTCGCATGTCTGTTCTAAAACATAGCGACGGTATTCCGCTCGCATGAGCAAATCCCAATTCCCATGCAACCCCAGAGTCTACATCAGCTCCATCTACTATAGCCACAACTACATCCGCAACTTTAATGCCATCTCTGCATCCTTTATATACAAACTCCATATCAAATTCATTCTCTGCGCTATCCTTACAGGGAGGCTCTATATCCTGAGGTAGAAGCACCTCATAACCGTGATTTCTGAGGTGTTCGGCGATGCGTTGATTTAAATCCCGCTCAAATACAGAGAATACAGACGCGGCCAAATATATCTTTTTCATAATTCACCCCCTGTGTCCTCTATGAGCCTGTCAAGCGCGTCTAAATCGGGGTAGGATGTGACGCTTCCAACTGATATCGAAGCTACTTTGCTCGCAAATTCTGCACAGCATATATTACTCCATCCGTTGGCTATACCTTATATTAAGCCTGCTGCATATGCATCGCCCGCTCCTACAGGTGAAACCGACTCGGAATCTTGTGCTTCTACGAAGCGCGGTGTCGAATCTTTGCTATAGATGCACGATCCTGCATCTCCCTGTGTTGCGTATATTGTCTCAAGATTAGGGGAATAGTTAAATAGGTCCTGCGGCGAGCTACAGTTGGTACTATCAAGAAGAGCCCTCATCTCTAGTTCGTTTCCAATCAATATATTGCTCCTATCCAGCATGAGCGATACATACTTCTTGGACTGTAAAAAGTAGCTACTGATATTATGGACTACCTTTGCAGAATCATCTTTTATTGACGATAGTATGGTCTCATTAAAAGATCGTTTATGTGTAGAGAAGTATACTATGTCAGAGTCGTTAACCGTATCTAACTGACTTGGAGTTGCCGAGAAATTGATATTACTGGGTTCAAAGAATGATATACAGTTCTCCTGTTCCTTAGAGATCGCAACTATAACTTTAAATAATGATTCTGCGTTATTATCAATAGCTACAGACGATATGTCTACGTTATTCTCTTGAAGAAACTCTAGGTAGTCGCGAGCAACACTATCGTTTGACATGGATGTTATTAAACTGGTAGATACTCCAAGCCTACCAAGCGCAAGGGCGACTATGGCCCCTCTCCCTCCCATGCACTCTATACTTCCGTTGACGTACGCTACATCGTCCAATTCAGGTATGCTACCAATGTGGAGTAGCTTGTCCTGTGTAACATTTCCTATACATGAAACATGAAGCTCACTCATCTATTATCCTCTCCATTCCGAAACATACGGTATGTTTTATTCTTTAAATTTTATTATAATTGTTTCTGACTAGGTTATTAAACGTATGATGGCTATTTAAACTATAACGTAAACCAATAATCAAGGAGTGTTATGAAATGAAGTTAAATGAATCGTCGTTTCTTTTAGGGGAAGAGCTAGACTTTGAAAAGGTTCATATGATATCTAACGATAAAAATTAGCGTATCGCTATCCGAACATTCGCGCGTAAAAATAGAAACCTCAAATAAGAGGCTTATAGAATTACTTAATAAAGGAGAAGACATATACGGTCTTACCACTGGAGTTGGAGCTCTTAAGAGCATAAAAATTAACACCTCCCATGAAGACATTCAGGAGGGTATCATACTATCTCACGCCACTGGGGTTGGCGCCCCTATGCCGAAATGACATATTAAGGCTATGATGTTAATCATAGCCAATTCTCTCGCTAAGGGATTTTCTGGGGTGTCTGTATCCGTAGTTGAAAGATTAGTTGATTTTTTAAATTACGACATTATACCGGAAGTGCCCAGTAAGGGGTCTGTAGGGTCAAGCGGAGATTTGACCCTATCGTCACACATAGCATTGGCAATTATTGGTAGGGGTCATGTTTATCTAAATGGCAAAAGAATGGAAGCCCTAGAAGCCTTAAGTGAGAAAAATCTGCATCCCTTAAGGCTTAACCATCGCGACGGTCTAGCTTTAATAAATAATACATCTTATACCACAGCTCTCGCATCAATTGTAGTGTACGAATCAAGAAAGCTGTCCATGATTGCCGATCTCGCAGGTGCTTTATCGACTGAGGCTATCGGGGCAAGTACAGTTGCTTACGATCCGGCTATACATAGCCTGAAGCCTTTTAAGGGGCAGCGAATCGTCTCTGATAACGTTAGGCATTTATTGCGCGGAAGCTCACTAGTCAATACGAGCGGTATCCAGGATATTTACTCTGTGCGATGTGTACCGCAGGTGCACGGAGGTATACGTGAGGCTCTTGAGTATGCATCACATATAGCGAGGATTGAACTCAATAGCGTGACTGACAATCCGGTATTCATAAAAAACGAAGAAACAAACCTAGTAGAGGTTATGGCTGGCGGAAATTTTCACGGTGAGTCTGTTGGCATCGCTATGGACGCTCTAGCTATCGCAGTAAGCGAACTTGCAAATATCTCAGACAGAAGAATTGCCGCTCTACTTGATGATAGATTTAACAACGGTCTGCCTGCGTTCCTTAGGGTGACAGAAAAAATGAGAACAGGGCTAATGATTCTGCAGTATACTACAGCCTCACTAGTCTCAGAAAATAAAGTATTAGCCCATCCAGCATCGGTTGACTCTGTGCCAACATCTGCCAACACCGAAGATTTTGTAGCTATGAGCTCGGTCTCCGCCCGTAAGGTGGTCGACATATTGGATAACGTCAAGCACGTATTAGCCATAGAATTAATGGTGGCGGCACAGGCTATAGATTTACGTGATAATTCAAAAAATGGAACAAATTTAGGCACAGGAACTAAGGTTGTCTATGATTTTGTGCGCCAAAAAGTACCTATGCTCAAAATAGACACATACTACAAACCGTACGTGGATGGTCTAGTTGACGATCTATATGACCTCATAACTAGAGACGGCCTAGAGTTTATAAAGTAACAAATCCGCCCCGTCCCATTCCTCAACCACTGTGGTCAAAGTATACATAGCGATGGTTTTGGCATTGTCGTATATTTGTTTTGATGTAAGCTTCTTTAGATCTCTCAAGTTAAAGAGGCCAATGTTGCCGGATTCGCCGCTAGCTATATCATGTATCGGATTTTCCGAAGTAATAAACGCATAACTTATGTCCGTGTGATAATGCCCGCCACCAGCAGGATATGTGTGAATCGCGATCGGTTGAGGATGCAGTTTCACTCCAGGCAATGAAGTAAGCCTATTGTAACGCGGCTGCAACAACCTTAGCTGGTTTTTGTCGTAGCCAGATTCTTCGGCTATTTCCCGTAAGACCGCTTGCCACGGTGTCTCGTCCAGCTCGACATGCCCACCAAACTGCAATAACCTGTTTAGCTTGCGGTGCTTATGTAAAATAATCCGAGGTTCAGCACCCTCTGTTATTTTCACAATATACCCGCTAACGCAGGTATCGTGCTGACCAGGCTGGTCGTGTATATGAGGCATATTATAAATTTTACTTTAATTGTGGCGTGCGGTCAAAAGGATACACTTTAGGACAGGTAGGTTATAAATTGCGCTATTTGACACAATGTAGCTACCCATTTATATTTATTAGCAGAAGAGAGCTTTGCGCTATGTCTCCGGAGGGTATCTCCGGAGATATTTGCTTGAGGAGCTCTTGACCGCTAAATATAAAGTAAACCCCAAAACGGGAGGCAAGCATGACAAAAACTACTGCATTCAAAAATCAGTACGCCGATTCGCGCGATTTCATGACAAGCCTGCTGTTTCGCAAATGGACTATCGCGATCATTCTTTCGCTTGGCGCTGAGACTAAGCGTTATTCTGCGCTGCACCGCTCTCTTCCGGGGGTGACTCAAAAAGTGCTCACCGAGCACCTCAAGCAGCTAGAACGCGCCGGC
>CALICZ010000023.1 GCA_938049075.1 uncultured Candidatus Saccharibacteria bacterium | reverse complement strand
TACGCTCCAGACATGCTCGTCTGTCTCATTGCGGTAAGCGTCAAGGAGGGTAAGTAAGCTGGCGCTCGATACGCGACCACTCCGAGCCAGTAACAGCTGTTGAGTCAGTAAGAGTGAACGATCGACGACAGATAGCTCACCACGCTGCACCTTGCCAAGCAAGCGCTCTAACAGTGCGTCGTCATACTGCGTAATGAAGTGCGAGACATTTCCGTGATTGAGAAGGATTGGCTCATCTAGGCTGCACTCTACTACTGTGCGCTGTGTGGTAAGCAGTGCCGGTATAGCTGGTGATGTGCTATGGAGGGGGATCTGCCGGGTAGTGTCATCGGCCGCGTGTGGGCCAATAAAGAAGCGCTGCTGCTCAAGCATGAGCTGCGAGCCGCTATGCGAGGCTGTAACGACTGGGTAGCCAGGCGTGCGAATCCAGTGGTTCATCAGTGCAGCAACATCACGCCCGCTGGCTTGACTCAGCGCGTGCCATAGGTCATCACCCTCGGCATTACTATAGGCATGGCTAGCAAAGTAAGCCTGCAGGCCAGTACGAAAGGCGTCTTTGCCCAGCCAATGCATGAGCATGTAGAGGAGGCGTCCACCCTTGGCATAGACAATCGCCCCGTCAAAGAGCGTGCTAATTTCATCCGGATGATGGACAGCTGTTTGGACCGGTTGTACGCCATCAATCGCATCACGGCCAAAGGCCAGCGCACCCTCGTGGTTGCAAAAGTCTGTCCACACATGCCACTCGGGGTGGATGGCGTCGACCGCCAGATATTCCATCATGTTGGCAAAGCTCTCGTTGAGCCAGAGGTTATCCCACCACTTCATCGTCACCAGGTTGCCAAACCACTGGTGGCTGAGCTCGTGGCTAATGACGGTGGCAATGTATTGCTTATCGGCGATGGTCGTCGTGGTTGGATTGGCTAGCAGGGCAGACTCACGGTAGGTGATGAGCCCCCAGTTCTCCATTGCACCGCTGCTAAAATCTGGTACTGCAACGTGATCGGATTTAGGTAAGGGGTAGGGCGTGTCGAAGTATTCATTGAAGAACTCAATTGAGCGGATGGCATGCTCAAGGGCGAAATTGAGGCTTGCAGGGGCTTGCGCTGGTGTAGCCCAGACGGACACCTCTACACCATCCTTCGTCTGACCCGTGATGTGCTGCAACTCACCCATCACGAGCGCCACCAGGTAGGTGCTCATGCGCGGCGTCTGGGTAAAGGTAGTGATAAGCCGACCATCTGCTTCCT
>CALICZ010000022.1 GCA_938049075.1 uncultured Candidatus Saccharibacteria bacterium | reverse complement strand
ATACTATTCTCTATCTTTATACATCCATATATCCATATCGATTTCTCTCCTATTATATATAAATATATAAAAAGAAGAGAAAAAGAACCCACGCTAACAGGGAAAAAACAGGGTAAAACAGGCGAATTTCGAAATTCGCCTATTTTGAAGGGAGAAAATAACTACTAAAGGGGCACTTAAAGGGGAAATAAGAGCATGACAGCGCCCCATAATTTGGAAGATATACCGCGTAAAAACGTAACGTTAAAGCACGCTGACACACCACAACACCACAGCCATCTGAGCATCGTCACATGCGCGAAAAAGATAATGGCGTCAAAGAGCAGCTACTAAGATGTCATACTTCTCCTGCAAGCATCTATCGCCGGATAAAGCTATATGAAGGAAGCGGTGGGATAGTAGTTCGCTTGCGAGCAAATAGACGCCCTCACGCTCATCCAAACTCCCATACAGAGGCAGAGATAAAGCTCATTAAAGGCATAAGAAGGAGAAACACTCACCTTGGTCTCCAGGGTCTATGGCTGCGTCTAAAAGAGCAAGGCTACACTATAAACTCAGCCAGCCCTTTTGAAAGCGCTCAAGCGACTTACCATGCCGACAGACCCTACAACGAACCATCTCTCGCCCGTCGAAAGAGTCGTCCATACGAACCGATGAAGTATCCAGAAGAACGTATCCAGATTGACGTAAAAAATACGTTCCAAAAGAATACTTATTTTATTAAACCATTCATAGAGAAATATGACAGGACAGATCTATACCAATATACCGCCATAGACGAGTACTTCCGGCACTGTATAGTGTGCAGATGCACATACTCATCCAGCTTATTCTTATGTCGAGTAGCCTCACAATTCAAAGCTCTTGGTAGAGAGTGTGTGCAAACTGGTAATTATCTGTTATCTACCTCCTCAACACTACTGAGAACAATACAAAACGAACCATACCGAAGAAATGACTCTTAGATGTTTGTTAATCTGACAATACACCACAACACCACAGCCATCTTTCAAAGACAATACGGCACCACATCACGGAAAATGGTTTTACCGCATACCGCATACGTCACAAGGAATGTACGTTGGTACTAATTAGCGCAGACACGTACTGCTTGCGCACTTGTCGCTTCTCTTGCATCAAACGCAGATACTTGAGGTATACAGCAGCAAACACATGCAGAGATGGCATAGAGACAGGAAGGGTGATACGCCATATCCTTATGGTTTCTTCGTGCTCTATCGCTCTATTTCACCCTTCACATTCAGTTATTTCTTTTCTATCTCTATCTTTATATATTTCTATCTATTTATCTATATTCTCTATTTATCTCTCTTTCTATAACTTTCTTTACCTAATATTTATCTATTTCTATACCCATCTCTATATATCTCTATAGCTCTCTTTCTCTATATTTCTCTATCTATACTTATCTCTTTATCCTTATCTTTCTCTATTTCTATTTATTTATCTTTACTTATTCTCTTATTTCTACTTATCTTTATCTTTTCTCTATTTATCTTTACTCTCTATTTCTATCTTTACCTATATCTCCATATACATCTATACATCCATACATCCATCCATATCGATTTCTCTCCTATTATATATAAATATATAAAAGAAGAGAAAAAAGAACCCACGCTAACAGAGAAAAAACAGGGTAAAATAGGCGAATTTCGAAATTCGCCTATTTTGAAGGGAGAAAATGAGGGAAATAGAGAGGAGGATGGGAGAGAGAAGGTAGTAGAGCGAACAATAAACAGAAGAGCTTATGCTTTTATTGGTAACAGCTATGCCATACTTCGAACCCCTTGCATTTTTGTCTCATCCTCGTATAATAGACAATTACTATTCTCTTAATAAAACGAGTGAGGTTATCTAATGTCTCTTGCTGTTGTCAGCGCAGAAGCAGCGCCTGTTTATTCATTACCATCCACTGTTGAGAGCGATTCACAACTGCTTGCTGAGCGCGTCTCTCCTCGGGCTAGTCAGGTTGGTTATCTTGCGCTTGTTGCCGAATTGCCGACTGCTCTGTGCCATAGCAATAAGGAGCTTGATGCGAGACGTATCATCGACAACGAACGCCAGCAGCGCGAGCAAACTCTCCATGGCGTCATCGATAGCCTCACACGCATCATTGCCAAGATGAAAGGTGGCGCTCGTGGTGACCAGCCGCCCATCACCATCACACATAGCGAGATTACCTACTCGGTGCATTATTTCTATGAGCGCTGTCTAGACTGTCGCGATTGCGGCCACGGTTTTGATCAAGACCTCTTAGCACAGGAGCAGCACGGCTTTACCTACGGCGGTGAGAAGCCACCCAGCACAAGCGAAGCAATCAGCAACGTCAAAGAGCTCTTTGTCCTACTAGCCCATATGGCCCAGGCCGATACACGCGCCGCCTTTAGCAACAGCTACATCGCCCAGCTGCCCACTGATACCCAGCCCCTCCGGGACTGCGAGAGCGATGATCCAATTGGCACAGAGTACAACCAGTATGGTTACCGAGTTAGCCCGCCCGAGACGGACAATACCACTTATATAGGCACTACCCAGACTGACACACCACATCAGCCTACCCTATCTGCAGCATAGGCCCCGAGAGTTCCACCCATCAAAAAACGACCACCGCTACCTGGGTGGTCGTTTGTGCTATGTATTCTTTCTTATAAATAGATATACGTATCGTACGTACTGGCGGGTACTGTCATTTCGCTGTAGTGACCCCAACCAGAACCACCAGCGTTGAAGTAATTAAACTGGCTAATGCGGACGGTGTTGCTACCGGCATCGTAGCCTTCGATATAGACAATATGCCCATACTGCCCTGCCGAGATGACACCAAGGGCGTTGGCCCGTGGAGTGCGGCCCGTCGAGAAACCAGCATTGCGAGCGGCATTTGGCCACATATTGGCGTTGCCCCAGTAGCGTGGTGCGTAACCAGTCTTTTGGTAGGTCTTCCAGGCGGCGTAGCTCACACACTGGCGGCAGCCATAGCCAAGTGGATCTTCACCACCACCAGTTGCGCCACCATGCGACATTGCATTAGCATCGACGGTACAGCCACCGGCCCAAGGGTAGCCACCCATCGAGCCATCACCAGAGGTAATACCGAGTGAGCCACCACCGCCAGCACTACGGATGGCCGCTTGGATAGCATCCTGCTGTGCCTTCTGAACGCGGGCTTTCTCACTCTCGCGGTCGGCGGTAAGCTTTTGGTAGTTTGCTTCTTCATTTTGCGTGCGGGCAAGGAGGTCAGCTTGCTCGCGCTCTTTGGCGGCGAGGGCTTCGCGGGCGTTCTTTTGGTCGGCCAAGACACGCTCGACTTCCTTCTTTTGCTCTTCTAGCTGCTTTTTGAGCTTATTGACGCGGGTGATCGTCTCGCTCAGCGTGGTCTGGATGCTATCGCGGCGATCTTGCTCCACCACATAGTCGCCAAGACTCCGGCTACTCGCCAGCATCTCCAGCGGGCTAATGGTGCGGTCGACATACATATCGGCCAGCGTGTCGCCCAAGGCGTCTTGGTTAGCCTTGATGTCGCGCTTTGTCTGGGTAATCTTCTCTTGCAGTTGGTCGTGTTTCTTCTGGCTGATATCAATCTGCGCTTGGATCATTGCCTTCTGCTTCGACAAAACCTCGAGTTCATTTTGCAAGCTCTTTGCCTTCTCGTTCAGCTCCTTGGCCTGCGACTGATATTGCCCAATCTCTTTGTTGAGCGCATCAATCTGCTTTTGGTACTCTTCCTGCGACACGGCCGAGGCAGTCCCGGTGGTCACCCCGAGGTAGGTGCTGACTGGCGTACTGAGCGCCATAATCACAGCAGCCGCCACGATGACCGACTTGGTGGCAAGCCCCTTGGTTCTTTTGGGTGCGGCCACAACAGTGCGGGCACGCGAAACAGATGTGGTGGATTGTTTCATATTTCTTATGGTAACAAGCGGTGTGTGCTTTGTCAACACAGGGCCTCCTTTGTATATCAATACTAAATCTTTAGGTAGCGGCGAGTGGCCACCAGCGATGAGATGACGCCAATGCATGCGCCTAGTGCCATCATTGCCAGGGCGATAAGCCACCAGTAGGATGCTGCCATATCAATCATAGGCTGGAGAGCGACCCCCCACTTCTTGAGCGAATCACCCGAGATAAAGAGCGTGATAATACCCAGAGTAGTCGCGATCACTGCGGCAATCACCCCATACACCACTGCCTCCACGAGGAATGGCCCCCGAATAAAGCCCCGGTCGGCGCCAATCAGCTTCATCATCTCGATCTCATCGCGCCGGTTAAATATCGCCATGCGGATAGTATTGAAGATAATCAAGAACGAGATAGCGATAAAGAGGACGCTAGCCGCTACTCCAGCTTTTTGCGACATCTGTGTCCACTCTGCAATGCGCGTCGTGCCATTGCGCCGCTGGCTCATAAAGGTCGGCGTTTGGGTAGCGCTAATCAGTGGTTTGAGCGCAGAATTAGTATTGACGAAGTCTATCAGCTGCGATGTATCGTTATTGTCATGCAGGGTGATACGGATCGTCGCGGGCAGTGAATTCGTCGCCTCCTTAAGGGCGTTCAGTTTAGCCTCGTCATCCTTATTAGCCTTGGCAAATTGCTCCTTGGCTTCCTCTGTGCTAATGAAGCGGACTGACTCGACGTTGCTGAGGCGGCGCAAACTCACCAGCACCGGCTGAGCGCGCTCCTCCGAGACATCAGGGCGGAGGTAGATTGAGCGGTCGATATCCTTGTTGATCGCCTGAGCGGTATCAGCAAGTGAACGCTGCGCGACAAAGGTAGTAAAGACAATCAGCAGTGTAATCGTCATCACAAGCGTTGCAGCAACAGTCAGCCACGCGTTGCGGCTAAAGTTATTAACGCCATAGCGGCACATCCGGACGAACGTCAGCCACTGGCGACGGCGGCGCTTTTGCTGCATCAGGGCGCGGGCGGTATCTTTGCGACGACTCATTGACGGTAACTCCCTCTGGCTTGGTCGTGCGTGATCTTGCCATGCTCAATGGTAATAACACGGCGCTTGAGCCGATTAACGATCTCGACATTGTGAGTGGTCAGGAGCACGGTCGTGCCATATTTATTAATCTTCTCGAGCAAACGAACGATATCCCAGCTGTGCTTAGGGTCAAGGTTACCAGTGGGCTCATCAGCGATAAGAATCTTGGGCTGGCGCACGACGGCACGGGCAATCGCCACGCGCTGGCGCTCACCACCACTGAGCTGGTGCGGAAATTGCTTCTCTTTACCCCGGAGGCCGACGAGATCGATCACCTTAGGTACTGTGTTCTTGATCTCACGGTTGCTCATACCTGCAATCTCCAGCGCAAAAGCGACGTTCTCAAAAACGGTGCGCTGCGGCAATAGCTTAAAATCCTGAAACACCACACCAATCTTGCGGCGCAGCAGTGGAATATGCTTATCTTTCAAGGTGTCGTAGTCGATACCACCGACCACAATCTTACCCGTTGTGGGCTTCTCTTCGCGAGTGAGGAGCTTAAGAAGCGTGCTCTTGCCCGCCCCGCTCGTGCCAATAATAACGACAAACTCATTGGGCTCAACGTGCAAGCTCACCCGATCGAGCGCCGGCTTGGCATCCTTATCATACCGTTTGGTTACTCTGTCTAACAATATCACTATACCAGTATAGCATATGGCTGCATCTGAAGACGAGATTGTTTACATATCGCAACGCATCGGTACATTACACCACTGTTATGATTATTACGTGGTCAATTAGACACGACGTATCACACATCTCAAAGTACAGCCGCAGATAGCTATCCTACAAAATAATAAAAATACAAAAATCACGGTGAGTTGCCCCGCGAAAATAATAGTTATTATCTTCGCGGGGCGTAGTGGTGGTTATTTTTGTCTCCCGGCGACCAAGACCAGCTTGATGCGCTCAGAGGTATAAAACTCTCTGATATAAGCAGAGAACCCTAACCATGCGAGACGCATAAGGATCTCCTTGCGCTCATCCTGAGACAGGTTAGCGGGCAGCATTCTCTCATCTGACGGATGCGCCTCAAGTGAAGTGATAACAGCCCGGAGAATGGCATTCACGCGGTCCATGATGGACTCCTCTCTGCACCTCTATGAGGTGCAACACGAGCCTAGCTCTTCACTAAGCTCTCTTTCTTATCACCATACAAAAACAAAACAGAAGTATCCCGATACTTCTGCAACGAAGGCAAAGAACTCATGCAACATAACGTGTTGATGGTAACAAAAAAGAGAGCTTAGCAATCAAGCAGCATCTTGAGGCTATGCAACCACTACATTATAAGATACGTATCAACCTACAACCTATGCGGGAGGGATACTCTATTACTCTATTACTCTATTAGCTTATATGTCAACAGTGTGATGTACAAAAATGTTGTGATTTTATCATCTTGTGGAGTCGTTTACCTGAGAATTGTAGTGATAATATGGTGTT
>CALICZ010000021.1 GCA_938049075.1 uncultured Candidatus Saccharibacteria bacterium | reverse complement strand
TAACCGTTGACCCAACCACAAAAGGAATTAGCGACTCTGCACGTGCCATGACCTATACAAAGCCTAGTGCGAGCCCTTTAGACGAGGAGACACACTAATGGCAAACTTTTCGGGCGAGATTACCGCTGATGTCTGGGCGCCTACAACTTCATACGCTTCAGGACGCGGTGGTCATAAGGTTGAGTACATTGCTGTCCATCATGAAGCTTCTGTTGGCTCTTCCCCTTATAGCATCGCCGCTATGTGGTCGGCTAATGGTGAAGTCAGCGCGCATTATTCAGTAGATAATGAGGGAGCAATCGCGCAGCATGTCTACGAGAGCGATACGGCTTATGCCGTTGGTCGCTGGGAAGAAAACCAGCGCAGTATCTCTATCGAGCACGCTAACGACCATGCGAACCCTTGGACGGTATCAGAGACCACGCAGGAAAGCGGCGCACATCTTGTGGCTGCTCTCTTGATCAAGTACGGACTTGGTTATCCGCGTTGGGGTGGCAACGTCCGACCACACAAACAGATCGTGGCAACCGCTTGCCCTGGCGAGCTAGCCGGCTCTCAGAACGCTCACTATATGGAGCGTGTATGTTACTGGTATGAAGTTATGACTGGTGCGCGCTCAAGCTCTGAGATTGGCTGGCATACTGACGGTAAGGGTAGTTGGTGGTATCAGACAGGCGAGTCATCAAGCGAGTATGCCGTCGGCTGGTATCGTGTAGGCATGAAGTGGTACTACTTCAACGAGTCTGGCTGGATGCTCACGGGCTGGGTTCATGCTAGCTGGGACGGCTCGGAGAAATGCTGGTGGCACTTCGACGATAGTGGCGCACTTGAAGCTGATAAGTGGCTCACATACAACGACAGCTGGTATTTGCTAGGCTCTGACGGTCGCATGGCGACTGGCTGGCAGGAGCGTGACGGCAAGCGTTATTACCTTGACGAGACAGGCCGCATGATTACTGGCTGGCTTAAGCTAGATAATGACTGGTACTATCTACGCTCCGATGGCTCACGAGTTGAAGATTGCCTTTACGAAGTCGGAGCAGACAATATTTGCGCCTTCGATAAGAAAGGAAAGCTTCTCACAGGCGATATCACAGTCACAACCAATGATGATGGATACATCGCTGGAATTAAGTAATATTTACCCCTCTCGTTTTGACGAGAGGGGCTTTTTTCATGGGTAAATACTCCAACTCACAATTTACGTGTCTTAA
>CALICZ010000020.1 GCA_938049075.1 uncultured Candidatus Saccharibacteria bacterium | reverse complement strand
GCTCCTTGTGCTTTCAGCTCGCGCTCGTAGCTTTGGAGGCGCTCGATGATGTCGTCGATGTCGCCACCGAGGGCAGCGGGGATGTTGCTGCGGCTGTAGCGGATGCGGTGGTCGGTGATGCGGTCTTGGGGGAAGTTGTAGGTGCGGATCTTCTCGCTGCGGTCGCCAGTGCCTACCAGAGCGCGGCGTTCGGCAGTGAGCTTGGCGTTTTCTTCGTCGATCTTGCGCTGGAGGAGGCGAGAACGTAGGACACTCATAGCCTTCTCGCGGTTTTTGATCTGCGACTTTTCGTCTTGGTTGGTGACGATCATACCAGTCGGGAGGTGGGTGATGCGCACGGCTGAGTCGGTTGTATTGACGCTCTGCCCACCGTGGCCGCTCGAGCGGTAGATGTCGATGCGGAGGTCATTGGGATTGATGGTAATGTCTGTCTCTTCTGCTTCGGGCAAGACTGCTACTGTGGCGGTGCTGGTGTGGATGCGCCCCTGGCTCTCGGTAACGGGCACGCGCTGGACGCGGTGCACACCGCCCTCGAACTTGAGTTTGGCATAGGGCGCATCGCCCGAGATCTTGAAGATGACTTCTTTGTACCCACCAGAATCATTGGCGGACTCGCTCAGCAGCTCAGTGCGGTAGCCATGCGCCTCACACCAGCGCAGATACATGCGGTAGAGCTCGGCCGCAAAGAGCGAGGCTTCGTCACCGCCAGCGCCAGCCCGGATCTCCATGATGATATTCTTCTCGTCATTGGGGTCTTTGGGGGTGAGGAGGATGAAGAGCTCGTCGTCTAGCTGGGCAATGGTGGCTTCGTCTTCGGGAATCTCGAGCTTAGCGAGCTCGGCGAGCTCATCGTTGCCCTGAGCGAGCTGACGCGCCTCAGCCAGCTGCTGCTCCACGGTAGCACGCTTGGTAGCGGTAGCAATGATGGTTTCGAGTTCCGCAAAGCGCTTATTCTTAGCAGTAAAATCTGGTGCACTATACGCATCAGGCTGGGCAAGAAACTGCTCCAGCGCAGCGCGCTCAGCCGTCAGGGTGGCGATATCGAGAGAAATTTTGGGCATATCATGATAATTATATCACGAGGAGCGACTGATTGCGCGGTCTTTGCTATAATCTCGCTTATACAAAATACAAAAACCGGTGGTTATGACCGCCGGTTTTGCATTCCTTGTGGGGAGAGAAGTGAACTAGCAGAGATCTCAATGAAAGCGCTAGTCGGTTATAACAATGCGCTGCCGGATGAGCTTCTTGTCGGCAATGGCGGCATACATATAGTTGGCGACGTCTTGCCGGCTAATGCGTGGCATACCACGCATGGCAACGTGAGGTGCTGCTGTGTATTGACCCTTGGCTGGGTCGTTGGTGAGGGCTGATGGGTAGACAAGTGTCCAGTCGAGATTGCTTCCTGTGAGTGTCTCTTCCGAGGCTGCCTTGTCTTTGTAGAGGTCCTTAAGGATGAATGAGTACATTAGCTTCTGGACAAAGGACGCATCGCGGTATGTCTCCCCCACACCAAAGGACGACATCCACACGACACGCCGCAGGCCAACTTGCTGGGCTGCATCGACAATGGCGTGAGCGGCTTTGCTAAAGAGTTGGTTGGCTTTGAGCCCAGTGCCAGTACCGATTGTGACACACAGTGCATCTTGGCCCTTCATTGCTTTAGCAACATCTACCCTGCTTGTGGCATCGCCACTGAGGATAGTGACACGGTTGCGCAGCGTATCATCCACCGCCTCGGGGCGGCGCGCCATGATGGTCACATGATCACCCGCCTCGAGCGCGCGATGAACAAGGTGTTTGCCAGTTGGGCCGGTGGCACCAATGATAAGAATATTCATAAAACCTCCTTAGTGGGTGATACATCATCCAGTTAATGTACTTATTGTGCTGTCGTTATAGCATGTGGTTGGCTGATATGTCAAGGGGTTAGCGAGCAGCACCTTGCGCGTAATAGAATACATGGTTTAGTAGATTGACAAATTAAGAGAGAGAGAGTACCTTATATGGTATTAAGTAATGCCAACAAAAATCAGGAGCAAAAGATGACGATAAACCAAGGCGAGCAGCGATTGATAAGGAAGCGTTATGATGCCCTGAAGGATGAGCTGCGCGAAAATGCACACAGCATGATGGTGGCAATCTTGGATAGGGTGCAAGAGCATGCCACAGAAGAGGCAGGTGAGATAACGCGCCTAAGCATCCTTGAAGATTATCTGCTTGAGGGCGCTGATGACCCAGCAATGAGTGTGAAGATTATTCGAGATGGCGGCAACTGCTTTGTTGCAACACGTGAGCAGGGCGAGCCGCAAGTTGGTGTGCGCCGCGAGCACATCGGTGGTGCAACGAACAACCCGAACCATAGTGATATCAGAACTGTCTTGCAGGGCAAGACTATACGAGAAACTGAGTATGTATGGCAAGGCCCCGATGCGGGTAACTATGAGCACACCTGGACACTAGAGGATAATCCAGAGCGGTTTTATGCTGAACTAGGCAGAATGTACGATATTATAATGGTTGATGTTATTGAGAAACAGACCAAAAAGGCTTCGGGGCGATTGGGCGAGGCGGTGCTGCGACTGCGGAAACGGAACTTTCGTGTTGTAAGGTAAAAAGCAACACGATACATGAAAAATCACATAGCAACATAGTAGATCCTTGAGACCATTATCTATGTTGCTATATGCTAGTAATGGACAAAATCTCTCGCCAAGTTGGAGAGGGAGACGTATGAGTAAACCGGTATATAAAACACTCACCCTTTTAGAAAGAGGGTGAGTGTCATACCATTGCCTTGTAAGTGTGTTACGCGGCCTTGGCAAAGTCCTCTTTGCCAGCACTTGCTTGAGCGGCTTTGGCGGCCTTTTTGGCGTTTTGCTTCTTGGCTTTGTTGGCCAGAGCGGCGCGGCGTGCCTCGGCAGCTTTGCGGCGTGCCTCGAAGCGGTCGACCCGGCCCTCGGTGTCGATAATCTTCTCCTCGCCGGTGAAGAATGGGTGAGACTTGCTGGAGATATGGATCTTGACGAGCGGATACTCGTTGCCATCCTCCCAGGTGATAGTGTCGTCGGTCGCGACCGTCGACTGCGTCAAAAACGCAAAGCCCGCCTGATCATCGCTAAATACGACAGGGCGGTAGGTTTGTGGGTGAATACTGCTTCTCATAACCGCTATATTGTAGCAGAGAGGGTGGGGGGTTGTCAAAGCAACGCCTTGATAGTCAATAAAACTAGGTTATTCTGTTGAGAAAGTGGTATTATATCAGTATCAGATAAGGAGAATAGCATATGTCACATGCCTCAGAACGTATAACATCGTCAGACCATCACGAGCAGAGTGAACCAGAGAAGGCGCCCGTTGCGTTGGCTTATAATGAGCAGAGTGAGCAAAAACACATCCCCAGCGAAGAAATCTATATACAGACTAAACTTAGCAAAGAATATCTTGGTGATGGTATTCGGCCAACGTATAAGGTAGATGGCCTGCGATTCTGCTTTCGCAATAGTGGCGAGGCACCACAGTTGCCGCACGCAGTGTATGCCGACCAAATGTATAAGAATCCACTGCCATCTGCCAATCAAGAAGCTGTCGTGCAACAGATTGAGCAGTATTCTACACGGAAGCTCGATAGAGACAGTTACTTAGTTGCAACGACAACACCAGAGGGAGTAATGAGACTGTGTGAGAGGATCATTGGTGACATTGATGAGCGGTTCTTGATTGGTCGATATGAAGACGATTTGCGCCGAGGCGACATCAGTACATCACGAATACAACGTTTGACAGATGAGATGATTGCTGCGGTTGCCTTCGATGAGAATAACGACCCAGCAGAAGAATCATCTAATACTGATGGATTGGCATTGGTGGTTGCGGCGTATTGTGGCGATATGACGGCTATGCAGTTGCTTGATCAAAAGCTAAATATGTTGTATCAAACACTCGAAGCCCAGCAACGAGAAGTGGAGATCGCGCTTGCTCGAGGATGGGCGACACGTCAGGAGAGTCGAGCCTTTGAGGGTTCTGAGATGCTGGGTGCAAGCGAAGTTGCACTTGTCCACTCAACATCACATAGGGTTGAGCGTGATGATGAGGGTAATGTCATTTTGCGACCACTTGCTGCACACACTGATAGCGCGCAGCCTTATGCACGTTCTTCGCTACACTTTACGCCAAACGGGCAGGTTGCATCGCATTCGTATGGGGCATGGGATCAGAGCAACAAGCTTATTGTGACCAATATGCAAGAGATGATTGATAGAAATGGCTTGCCTGTATCGATGAATAGTTCAGATACATACTTTACGCGTAGCCCTGGCGAACTTCTCGTGTTACCTGGCGCACTTGTTGTCGAACCAGTTGAAAATATAGAGGATGGTAGTATTATTGCTGAGGACAGCGAGGGGTGTAAATATGTCGCGCGAGATGACTATACTGACAAGCAGAAGCAAGTGATTGCTCAGCTCGTTGTTGAATATGGGATCACCCCTGATGGATATAGCGATGAGGCGATTGTCCGTGAAGCAGCACTCCGCATGACAGAAGAACGCCTTGGCGTGCGCGAGTATACGACAATTGGGCAGAATTATGCAATGAATGATGTGTTTGCACAGCGTTATGCTACTCTTGCGGAGTCTTTGGGTGTTGGCATGATTAGTCATATGAATTCGGCTGATTATGCGATGGAGCGGGCAGTGCAAGGTTTTTCGCAGGAGAGTGATTGGCATGATAATCCAACATTACGCTTCTCAATGTTCCAAAATGGTAAACTGCCATCGCTTGATGCAATGCGTACCGCGGTGTGGGCTGGTTATTTACCGGCAGTCGATATTGCCAAAGCACATACAAAAGCAGACGCGCGCATCAATAGTGGCCTAGAATATTAACACCTAACACCTTTCTTGTATGAGAAAATGCAACCATATCTATGAGAATGACACGTAGTATGCTATAATTCTCTCGTAACTAACCATAACGACACAGCTCCACACCACTCCATACCGTGTGGGGCAAGGCAAAAAGGAGTAATGCGATATGGCCCTGCAGGCAGATATCAAGGCTTTGTTTGAAGCCGGTGCTCATTTTGGGCACAAGACCAGCCGGTGGCATCCAAAGATGGCACCATATATTCATAGCAAGCGGCAAGATAGCCACATCATCGACCTCGCGAAGACGGTTGAGGCGTTGAATGTAGCGCTGCCTATCATTAGCAAGACGGTGGCTAGCGGCAAGCAAGTCCTCTTCGTCGGCACCAAGAAGCAGGCGAAGGACATCACGCGCCAAGCTGCCGAGGCAGTTGGCCAACCGTATGTGACCAACCGCTGGGTTGGTGGGATGCTCACCAATGTGACGACCACCACTGCGCAGATCAAGAAGCTCAAGGACTTGGAGCGCCGCATGGCGAGTGGTGACCTTGAGAAGCGCTACAACAAGCTAGAAGTCCAGCGCTACCAAGAAGAGATCGACAGTCTCAACTTCAAATACGGTGGCATCAAAGACCTCAATGGCAAGCCCGGCCTAGTGCTGGTGCTTGATATCTTGGCTGACAACAACGCTTTGCGCGAGGCCAAGACGCTGGGTGTGCCAGTGATCGGTATTGTTGACACTAACGCAAACCCCGACTTGGTGGATTATCCTATCCCTGCCAACGATGATGCGATCAAGAGCTTGCAGCTGATGCTCGATTACTTCAGTGCAGCAGTCAACGAGGGCAAGGCAACGAAGGAGGAGAACTAACCATGGCGGTGACGATTGACGACATCAAGAAGCTCAAAGAGCTAACTGGCATTGGCCTGACCGATGCTAAGAAGGCGCTGGTGGAGGCCGAAGGCGACTTCGATTCAGCACTCAATGCTTTGCGCAAAAAGGGCCTGACCAAGGCGGAGAAAAAGGGCGACCGCGAGACCCGCGAAGGGTTGATCGAGAGCTATGTCCATAGTGGTCGGATCGGTGTAGTGGTCGAGGTCAACTGCGAGACAGATTTTGTAGCTCGTCTACCTGAATTTAAGGAGTTTGCACACCAGATTGCTATGCAGGTCGCTGCGATGAACCCGCGCTATGCCACAATGGACGATATCCCAGCTGAGGTGTACGACGCCAAGAAGCAGGAGTTTCTCGCCAGCGATATTTTGGCAAGCAAGCCTGAAGCAATGCGCGACCAAATCGTCGAAGGGCAGCTCAAGAAGCACTTCGCCGAGCAGGTCTTGGCCGAGCAAGCCTTTGTGCTTGACGACAGCAAGACAGTTGGCCAGCTCATCAAAGAGCAGGTGGCACTGCGCGGCGAGAATGTCCGCGTTAGCCAGTTCAAGCGGATTGAGCTGGGCGTGACGGAATAGTCACGAGAGAGCAAGCTTTTGTGTAGCGAGTGGCATGAGATGTGTGTCACTCGCTTTTTTCTGCAAACTCTCCTCACACCCTGGCAAATAATGGTACAATAAAGGAAAACCAAGAAGGAGATCGCGATGTTTGATACCACCCCCTACGAAGAAAAGATGAACCATGTGCTAGAGCACCTGGAGGAGCGCCTGGGGAAGATCCGCACGGGCCGGGCTCACGCGAGTATGCTTGATGGCATTATGGCCGAGGCGTATGGCACCAGTATGCCGCTCAACCAAGTGGCTAACGTGACGGCACCAGAGGCAACGCTGCTGCAGATTACGCCATTTGACCCAGCTAATTTGCAAAAGATCGCCAGCGCCATCCGAGCCGATCAAGCCCTTGGCCTCAACCCGAGCGACGATGGTCACGTCGTCCGTGTGCCAGTGCCGCCACTGACGGAGGAGCGCCGCAAGCAACTGGTTAAGCAAGCCAGCGAGAAGATAGAAGAAGCACGCATTGCGCTGCGTGGGGTACGCCAAGACGCCCTGAAGGACGCCAAGCGCCGCAAAGAAACCAAGGAGCTGAGCGAAGATGACGTGAAGGCAGTGGAGAAGGAGATCGATCGCCTCATGGCACAGCACCAAACCACGATAGAAGCCGCCTTCGCTGCTAAAGAGAAGGATATCTTGACGATTTAATGATGCGCTCTCTGCTGACGTACGCAACCAACCGCCCATCATGGAGCCAGGCATGAGTGCTACCATGCACTTGCCGCAGCATGTTGGCTATATTGTTGATGGCAATCGGCGCTGGGCCAAGCAGCGTGGCCTCTCAGCCCAAGAGGGGCACAGCGCGGGCTACGAGAAGCTGCGCGATATTGCTCTTACTACCATCGAGCGTGGCGTGCCCTACGTCAGCGCCTATATCTTTAGCACCGAGAACTGGCACCGCAGCGGCCCAGAGGTCAAGCACTTGATGAATCTGCTGGTGACGATGCTCGACCAAGACCTGCCGATCTTCATCGAGCATGGGGTGCGCATCCGCGTGGCAGGGACGCGCCTGCGCCTAAGCCGGCGGGTCAAGAAGGCGATCGATGCTGCTGAGGCTGCCACCAAGGATTTGCAGCAGGGCACGATGGTGCTGTCGTTTAATTATGGTGGGCAGCAGGAGATTATCGACGCGGTCAATCGCTTGCGTAAAACGCTCTCGGTTCATAAGAAAGTAACAGCCCAGATCTTTGAGCAATTTTTGTATACGCCAGATGTGCCGCCGTGTGATTTGATCGTTCGCACCAGTGGTGAGCAGAGGCTGAGCAACTTCATGCTGTGGCGCAGCGCCTATAGCGAGCTGCTGTTCTTGGATAAGCCATGGCCAGATATGACACACGCCGACGTCGATGCTTTGCTGGCCGAGTATGCCCGGCGACAGCGACGCTTTGGAGGATAACGAAGGAGGAATATGGAAATAGTGATTGGTATTATCATTGGAGTGATCGCACTGACGCTGCTGGTGGCAACGCACGAGCTGGGCCATGGCATTGTGGCGCGGCGCAATGGTGTGGTGGTGGAGGAGTTTGGTATTGGCTTTCCGCCACGGGCCTATAGCAAGGTGATCAAAAAAAGTATTCTGGGTGAGAATGTCCGCTTCTCGCTCAACTGGCTGCCGCTGGGTGGCTTTGTTAAGCTGCAGGGCGAGCACGATGCGGCTGATCAGCCTGGTGATTATGGCGCAGCAACCTTTTGGCAAAAGACCAAGATCTTGCTGGCTGGCGTGACTGTCAACTGGCTAACTGCAGTGGTGCTCCTCACTGGCCTCGCCTGGGTGGGCTTGCCTAAGATGATCGACAACCAATTTTACCTACCAAGCGACGCAGTGGTGAGTAACCACCCGGTGCAGCTTGGCACACTTACTCCTGGCTTGCCCGCCGCCAAGGCAGGCCTCCGCCAGGGTGATGCAATTAACCAGCTGGCTGGGCAAACGGTGCGCAGCACAACCGACCTAGCGCACTTTGCGAGCCAACACAAGGGCGAAACCGTACCCGTAGTGTACACCCGCGGTGATAAGCAAGCCACTGCCATGGTGGCGCTGCGCAAAGATAACCCTGACCGCAAAGGCTACCTAGGGGCAGAGCTCACCAAGCAGCAAGATACAATCCGTGCCACCTGGTCGGCACCGATTGTGGGTGTCGTGACAACGGCGCAGCTTACTAGAGTGACGCTCCAGGGCTTGGGTGATATGGTGGTAAATCTCGCCACTAGTCTGGTGCAGCAGTTTAGTAGCGACAGCGCGACGAGCCAGCAGGCCAAGCAAAACTTATCACAGGTGGGCAATGCCGTGGCTGGCCCGGTGGGGATCTTTGCCATTATCTTCCCAGCGGCGGGGCAGGCTGGCGTGGTGCATGTGTTGCTGCTGACGGCGATCATTGCGTTATCGCTGGCAGTGATGAATATCTTGCCTATTCCGGCGCTCGATGGTGGTCGCTGGACAGTGATGGCGATCTTCCGCCTGCTGCGCAAGCCACTTAGTAAGCAGATGGAAGAGAATATCCAAGCGGCTGGTTTCTTGTGCTTGCTTGGCTTGATTGTGCTCGTGACGATTGCTGATATCGGGAAGTTGGTGCACTGATGCAGGCTAAGCAGTGTAGCAGGGTAGAGCGTTATCGTGGAGGGTTGCAGCGCGGGGAGATATGGTTGCTCAATCGCGTCATGGTAATACATAAGGAACTCACTTCATGATACGTGTTGCTCTCCGCCCCAAAGCCGCTCACCCCTCCCAGCCCAAAACGCCGCTCACGCCACGCCAGTGCCTGCTGCGCGTTGCCTCGTGGCTCGGTTGGCCGCTGTGGATCTGGCTGAGCTTTATGGGGGCAGGGTTACTCTGCAGTGTGGTACTCTACCTTCTCTTTCATGGCCAAGAGTCGGTGCCGGTCTTGCCGCTTATCATGATGCAAACAGCGGTTTATGTGGTGGCGCTGATGCTGCTGATTGGCCTACCATGGCTGGTGTGGCGCGTACGGCCCAAGGTGCCAGCGAGCTTTCGCACCACCTGGCGCCAGCTTGGGTGGCGGCGCTCGCTGCAGTGGCGCGACTTTGGTTGGGCGCTGGTGGGCTTCATTATCTACATTGTGCTGTCGATGATTGCGCTGGCGGCGGCCAAGCAGTGGCTGCCTGGCTTTGATGCGACTCAGGCACAAAATCTCGGTTTCAAGCAGCTCTATGGCGCAGAGCGCTTGCTCGCCTTTGTAATGTTGGTGGTGGTAGCACCAGTGGCCGAGGAGCTGGTGTTTCGCGGCTATTTGGATAGCAAACTCCACGCCGCGCACATGCCATTGTGGCTTATTACCGTAGTGGTGAGTGGGCTCTTTGGTTATGTACATGGCCAGCTCAATGTCGGCATTGATGTCGCGATGCTCAGCATTGTGCTGGTGGCGCTGCGTCATACGACTGGTACAATATGGCCCGGCATTCTCATTCATATGCTCAAGAACGCGATTGCATTTTTGGCGATGTTTGTCTTTATGGTGGGGTAGGGAAGAATGAGCCGACTAGCGAGCTTAACTCAGAAATCTTATTTTGTGTCGATATCTTTTCTCCCGTATCAATCCTAGAACCCCTCTTTCTTGGTATCTCTCTACTGGCACAGGAGCTCACCAAACCGAAAATGTTCCGGCCAGATAGAATGATAGTGCTTTTCCGTATATTTCGTCGCTGGCCTCCAGATATTTTCTTGTTCGGTGAGCTGACTGCGCCAGCGGTTGGCTTCGAGATGAAATTATGAGCATTCAGCCTGGCTGTCTCATGCCGCTTTTGCCAATCTTGTGTTACTATAAGAGAGATTATGCGATTATCACACACCTTTACCCGCACCCGCAAACAAGCCCCCGCCGATGAGGTAGCGCACAATGCCCAGCTGCTGATTCGCGCTGGCTACGTGCACAAGACGATGGCCGGCGTCTATTCCTACACGCCGCTGGGACTGGCCGTGCTCGAGAACATCAAGCAGATTGTCCGCGAAGAAATGAACCGCATCAGCAGCCAAGAACTGCAGATGAGCACCCTGCAGCGCCAGGAGCTCTGGCAGGAGACTGGCCGCTGGAGCGATGAGCTGGTGGACGTGTGGTTCAAGTCGCACCTGCAGGATGGCACTGAGGTCGGCTTTGGCTGGACGCACGAGGAGCCGATTATCGAACTGCTGCGTAGTTACCTTAAAAGCTACAAAGATCTGCCCATTAGCGTCTACCAATTCCAGAACAAACTCCGCAACGAGCTACGCGCCAAGAGTGGCATCATGCGTGGGCGTGAGTTTATCATGAAGGATATGTATAGCATCCACGCCAGTAAGGAAAATTTGGATGCCTACTATCAAGAG
Source organism: uncultured Candidatus Saccharibacteria bacterium (assembly GCA_938049075.1). Lineage (GTDB taxonomy): Bacteria > Patescibacteriota > Saccharimonadia > Saccharimonadales > Saccharimonadaceae > Saccharimonas. Next base: position 3,508 of record CALICZ010000020.1, on the reverse strand, counting down.
GTTATCGAGGCCTATAAGCGCTGCTACAACCGTTTTGGCCTGGGGGATGACACCTACGTGACGTTTGCCAGCGGCGGGGCCTTTACTAAGTTTAGCCACGAATTCCAGACGATTTGTGAGACAGGTGAGGACGATATTTTCATCGTGCCAAGTACGAATGTTGCCTACAACGCCGAAGTTGCACCGGTGCGTGCAACACCGAACCCGGATGCTGGTGCTGCCATGAAACCATTAGGCATGTTAGATGACGAAAATATCATCGGTGCGGAAGCACTGACGAAAGCGCTGGACATTCCGCGCACAGCTAGCACTAAGTCAATGTTGTACGATTCGCCAGATGGTATGTTGCTGGCGGTAGTACGGAGTGACTATGAAATTAACGAAGATAAGCTTAAGGCGGTGGCGAACGTATCGTGGCTGCGCCTAGCGGATGGTGAACAGATTAAGGCGACAACAGGGGCGAAGCTAGGCTTTGCTGGGCTATATAATCTACCAGAGAATGTGCGGCTGTTTGTTGATGATTCATGTGAAGATATGGTGAACTTTGAAACTGGTGCCAATAAAACTGGTCAGCATGCCTATAATGCTAACTGGGGTCGTGATATACCGCGACCAAGCGAGTTCGTCGAGATTAAACTTGCGAAAGAAGGTGATATTTCGCCTGAGACTGGCGAAGTCTACCAAAAACGTCGCACGGCTGAGGTGGGCAATATCTTCAACTTTGGTACCCAAAAATCAGAGGAGATGGGCCTGGTCTTTACCGGCGAGGATGGCCGCCAGCACCACGCCTACATGGGCAGCTACGGCATTGGCATCACCCGCGTGATGGGCGTGATTGTAGAGAAATTTGCTGACGACAAAGGCCTAGTGTGGCCTGAGGAAATAGCTCCAGCCCGCGTCCACTTGGTGCAGATTGGCAAGGAGTCGGTAGCGGCGGCAGATAAGCTTTATGATACACTGCAGCACGCTGGCATTACGGTGCTATACGACGACCGCGCCGCTCGTCCCGGGGAAAAATTTGCTGATGCAGAGCTACTCGGCATGCCAACCCGCGTCACGGTAAGCGACCGACTGCTTGAGGCAGAGGAGTGGGAGATCGTAGATCGCCGGACGGGCAAGCAGCAGCGCTTGACGACAAGCCAATTGCTTGCTACACTGGGTAACCATTGCGGAGCTTGTCGCACGGTATAGCCATGCCCCTGGCATGCCTCACCGACTTTGCAAGAAAGGAGTATGAAGATAATGAAAAAAACTTACCAGATTACTGATGCTGGCCGCCAAGAGCTCGAGGCAGAGCTGGAGGAGCTGAAGGGCCGCCGCGGCGAAATTGCCGAGAAGATTGCTGAGGCTCGCGACTACGGCGACCTGAGTGAAAACGCCGAGTACGACAGCGCACGCGAAGAGCAAGGCGTGGTAGAGACGCGCATTGCCGAAATCGAGGAGATCTTGCTTAATGCCGAGCAGATTACTGCTCCAAGCACTGGTGTCATCCACCTAGGTAGTACTGTCTCCCTCGTCTCGGACACAGGGTTGGAAAAGACCTATACTGTGGTAGGCCCAGTTGAGGCTGATCCACTGGAGAACAAGATTAGCGACGAATCGCCTCTTGGCCAAGCCTTGCTGGGCCACCGTGCAGGTGAGCAGGTGACGATCACCACCCCCAAGGGCGAGATCACCTACACTATTCAGCAGGTGCAATAAGTATATCTCAAAATAATAGGCCGAGCAGCATGAACTGCTCGGCTTTTGTTGTGAGTATTAAAGCAGCAGAGTAGGGATGTGGCTATACGCACGGTACATGTATCCAGCCCTTCGGTAGTTAATAATCTTTTAGTATTGATGCTAAAGGCTAAATATATGAAAAATCTTGATTTACTGGGAATACAGAAGAACCATACCAAACCATAAGCAATTCACTATAATTGCGTTATTGTCGATGTTATGCTATGATAGACAATCAACCATAACAGCCCAAGGAGACCGACGATGACTCGATATACAGCACGACACGCACATCGCCCTAGCAAAGGGTATGCATATAAGAGACCAAACTATGAGTGCGATCAGCTGAAATCTAAGCACGATAAACCCTCGGCAGTGCGGCGGCTCACCGCGTTGACGGCAGCTGCGGCGGCGCTGATTGGTGGGGGTTATATTGGCTACCAGCACTACCAACCTGGCGAAAAAACCTCGGTTGCTGCAGCGCGACCAACTTCTGGTGAGCTGGCGAAGTATACAGAGAGTCCCTTTGTGACCGATCCAGCCACTGACAAAACTCATTGTCGCGATAAAACCCGTCAAGAAATAACCGTGACAGCAGAGAACCCACAAACAACCATCACAAACCCTGATGGCAGCACAACACGACTCACTATGGTAAAATTCTCGACGGGCGAACAAGAACGGACGCAAGCGACACTGGTGTATTCATCGAATGCAAAGAGGGGGGAGCACCAGGTACCAATTGCCATTGCAACTGGCCCAAGCGAGACTGGCAAGGGTGGCTGGAATGTGACGACATCACCCGATATTGGGTACGCGGGCACGGACACACAGGCCTCGATGACTGCATCTGGCCCTGGCAAAACAGCAATTGCCTGCGCACCGCTGACCACTTCTTCGCGATCAAAATAGGAGAGAGATTAGCTGCTAAGTGCCGCACTTCTCTAAGAACTTGGTAGGGTGGAGCGATTAGGATGTTGCCCTAGTCGACAATCATCCCATTCTCCGCTATAATAGCAAGCAATTATGGCGACATTACAAGATTACCGAAACGAACGATTACGAAAATTAGCAGCGCTGCGCGAGCTAGGCATCGACCCTTACCCAGCACACACTGAGCGCACACACGACTGTGCGACAGTGGTGACGCAGTACGACGAACTGGCTGGCCACGAGGTAGCGGTGGCTGGGCGCGTGCTGTCCGTTCGTAGCTTTGGCAAGTTGGCCTTCATCAAACTGCAAGACGCGAGCGGCGAAGTGCAGCTTTACCTGCAGCGCGACACAATGGCCGAGCTCGACGCTCCGCGCGGTATTCTCGGCATGAAGCAGCTCAAGCTGCTTGATACAGGCGACTTTGTAGAGGCGACTGGCACGGTGCTGCGGACGAAGACGGGTGAGATTTCGGTGGGCGTGCGTGAGCTGCGGCTGCTCGCCAAAGCTCTGCGGCCAATGCCAGAAAAGCTCGAGAATAAGGAAGAGCGTTTTCGCCGCCGCTATGTGGATATGAATGTTAACCCAGCGGTGCGTCAGCGCTTTTATCGCCGCAGCGTGTTTTGGCAGGCGACGCGTGATTATCTAAACAGTCATGGGTTTACTGAGGTGAATGTGCCGGTATTGGAACACACCACTGGCGGCGCTGACGCTAATCCATTTGTGACGCATATGGACGCGCTGGACGACCAGCAGTTTTACCTGCGTATTTCTCACGAGCTGCCGCTCAAGCGCCTGATTGGCGCTGGGTTTGAGAAGGTGTACGATCTCGGGCCGCGTTTTCGCAATGAGAATT
>CALICZ010000019.1 GCA_938049075.1 uncultured Candidatus Saccharibacteria bacterium | reverse complement strand
CAACGGCTTCCCCGAGCAAGAGGGGGTGTATCACTTCAAGAAAGGCTTTGGTGGCAAGCTGGAGGAACGCGCTGGCTGCTATGAATATATTGCTCGGCCGTTCATGCATCAGGTGATTCGCTGTGTGCGTGCGGCGCGAAAAATTGTGGCACGGTAGAATGTTGCCTTGGTAACAATTTTCACGCTCTATGAGGTAAGGATAGTAGGGTCGTTATCATAGGAAGAATGACCTGCTATTTGCAGATTTCCAGCTCATTCTTTGGGTCTATCAACCTAAATTGAACACCGCACCAGCTCTCGCTGCACACCCGCCGCTCAAGAAAATATATGGAGGGTAGCGGCAAAGCACATGGATAATCCCTGTAGCATATTCTGACTGGAATATGTTTGGTGTGGTGTTCGCAGTGAGGGTGAGCTGTAGTTATGTAAGTTTTTGGGTTTTAAGATTCGGATCTATAGTATCGTACACACCTCACCACCTCTGCAACATCCCAGCAGGTGTCCGCAGCTGTATGCCTACGTGTATGCGCTTGCTGTTGTAGAAGTCAATATAGCAAGCAAGGGTTTGACGCTGGCAGCCAAGTGAGATGTGTCTCCGCCAGACATGGCCAATACATTCCTCTTGCAGCGTGCGGTTAAATCGTTCTACGTGAGCGTTGTCGTTCTGAGCGTTGTCGTTCGGTCTGCCGAGGCGGCTATGGCGTAGCTGGATGCCAGCTCGTTTTAGCTCTTGCGCGAAGTATCTTCCAAACTCTGGCCCGTTGTCGCACTGCACCAAAGAGATTGTTGTAAAGCCATAGCTACGCCATTTCTCCTGCGCTCTTAGGACAACTGCCACAGCGATCCCAGGGCGCAGACTGGTGTGTGACTCAGCGTAGGCAAGACGACTAAAGAGGTCAATAACCGTGTCGTAATACAACCGCTTGCCAGTGTGTGGATCGACATGGTGAATCGTGTCTATTTGGACAAGCTTGCCTGGGGCGGTCGCTCTTGGTCGATGTGGATTACTTCTTCTAATCCGCGGCTTTCTAGCGCCGTCGAAGCAGTGATGGCGGCGAAGAATGCGGCGAACACGAGACAAACTGACAGTCATTCCTAGCGTATGCGTCACATAGTGCCATACCACCTCAGCACAGCGCTGCAGCTGCGTGCGCACTGCTAACACAGTACGCACTATGGTGTCCGAGATTGCGCGAGGACTTGTGTGTGGACGAGACGAATCGGTTGGTATATTCCAACGACAAGCAGCCAACCGAAAGCAAGAGATACCGCTCCTTGTCTTGACTTGCCTGTTCGGACGGTTGACATTGTCCATCTGGACATACCGATTGAGAGCGTTCCATTTCTGCTTCCAGCGCCAAATGGTACTGCGATGGACACCACACTTTCTGGCAACAACCATGACAGGTAGCTGGTCTACAACTAACAGACGCATAGCAGTAGCTCTCGCTTTTGGTAGGTTAGGATTGGTAGAATACTTAAGGTATACTGCGGCACCTCCTCAAAAAAGATAAAGGCAAAACGCCTTTCTCTTTTCGCTCAGAGGCTTACAGTATAGGCCATAGCAGGTCTCCTTTCTGTAAATTAGTAGTACATCTTACAGTATACGGGGCCTGCTTTTTATGTTGGAGGGGTGGTGGGTTGGGACGGCAAAATTGACGACTTATCCCAAAATGATATACTAGCATTATGATTGATGTACTGACGACTACTCTCACCAAACTTTGCCAACCCCTCCCCCGCATGAGCGCCGCCATGAAGCAGTGGTTTCGTGATAACCTCTGGATTATAATGTTGCTGGTTGCGGTTGTTAATGCTGGATACGGAATATCCTTGCTTATCCAACTGTATCAGGCTTTTACATCAAAGGTGAGTACTTGGCTGATGATGGTTGCGCCACAAGCATCTTCGTCGCTGACTACGCGGCGAGTTTATCTTGTCGTGGCATTGCTGTGCGTTATTACTCAAGGAATCATTGCTAGCCTTGCGGTCCTCCCCTTGCGCGAACGGCGCAAACAGGGTTGGGTGCTTGCGGTGTGTAGTGCGCTAGTGATTGGTCTCTTTGCGGTGATTGGCTTCATCCTCAATATATTTATGATGCCACTGGCCGTGCTGGTGTCGCTCATGTCGCTGCTATTTGCACTGGCAACACTTTATGTTGCACACGAAGTGAAGGATGAATTTTAACACTTCTAGATTACACGCCTGCCATCTTGGTTAATAACACCTACTAAGGTTACACTCTCTATTCACTCCCCGCTAACGCAATGAGAGAATAAATATCTCTATTGAGTTATTCATTTCGTGTGCGAAGCTAGAGAACTTATTTGCTTGGCGACAAGCTACCATTCTTCGAATGAACGACAAGAAAGAGGGTGAGTGGCAATACTATAAGCCATGTAGTTTCGACGCAAACAGCTTGAAAACCACCCCTGCCTGTGCTACAGTATTCTGTAGCGATGGGGTGTCGCCAAGTGGTAAGGCAACGGGTTCTGGTCCCGTCATGCGGGGGTTCGAATCCCTCCACCCCAGCCAAAAGGAATTTTCCGCACTTTTTGCGACAATGCGCCAGCTTGCACCGAAGGTCAGGCTGGCGCATTGTCGCTAAGTCCTTGTCGTAGGCTGGACTTGTTCTGTTACCAAATACCTTGCGCCACTCGTTGCTGACATCTACGAACTTCTCATTCTCCTCATACTCAATCGCCTTCGCTGATCTACTTAGTACTATCTGGATCTGTGAAACATCTTTGTCGGACATGGTTACGAACCAGTCAAAGTACGTGTAGACAATCGTCACCCATGTCTTGTCTGAGGTATCGTTTGTATCATTCACTACATATAGATCAGCGTGTGCGTCAAACGATTCCCAGTTTCCGCCGTCCTTGCTATTAGGTATCATGAATACATCACCAACATCGAAAACTGCTAGAAATTCTCCATTATGCTTGTCATCAGAGAACTTTACTAGTACGGCTTTACTCCATGCAGATATTTTTTCAGCCGTAGTATACTTTTTGCCAAGCTTTATTCCGATGTCTTGTAAAAGGGCTAACGGACCATTGCCAGAGTGATTATAGTATTGATCAAAGACTTCCACAGGAATCTTGAATAAAGATCTACGTCTGTAGGCGGACTAACGTTTGTCTTTTTACCGTATGAACCAATCAGCGATTTCGTACTGCCGGTGTATTTCGTATCGTAAAACTAATTATGCAAATACCTGGCTACTCTTGTGTACTTTATCTTAGGCGTCTTTTTTCTGTTTTTTGGTCAATTTGAGATAGTGTAACATCTCCTCAAAATGTTCGTTCATTTTATTTTTCCCTCACTTTGGTCAAACGGCTTATGTATATTTCTATAGAAAATGTATTGTTTAGGTTTTCTTTAGGTATTATAATGAAAGTATGAAACAGGCGTCAACAAAGCCATCTAAGCGTCAAGCGGAAATACTCAACTTCATCGGAGTATTCCAAAAAACAAACAAGTATTCACCATCACTCGCCGAGATAGCAGAGCACTTTAGCGTCTCAATACCTACCGTGCACCAGCACGTGTCGCATCTCAAGGGAAAAGGGTTGCTTTCTGGCGACAAAGGAGCGAGGCGGGCTATCGAGATGACTCAGCCACATTCTAGCACTTTTAAAATTGTTAATATCCCTCTACTCGGCATTATCGCCGCCGGAGGTCCTATCGAAGCAATTCGCACGAATGAAAGTATCGACATACCATCAACAATGGTCAAAAACGGTGCCAGATACTACGCCTTGAGGGTTAGCGGTACAAGCATGATCGAAGAAGGTATATCCGATGGGGACATTGTAATCGTGAGAGATCAATCTACTGTTGAAAACGGCGAAAAAGCCGTGGTGTATTTGCCAGAAAAAGATGCCGTGACACTCAAGAAGTTATACCAAGAAACTGGTAGAACAAAGCTAGTGCCTGCTAATAGCTTTATGAAGCCTTTTTATGAAGATAATGTTGAGGTTCAGGGCAAAGTTGTTGGGGTTATAAGGAGAGAAGTATGAGCGACACACGAACAGTTGCAGACTTTTTTGCTGGAATTGGTTTAGTATCGCTAGGACTTGAACGCGCTGGCTGGAACACGGTCTATGCGTTAGATTATGACCAAGAAAAAGCCGACCAGTACGCAATAAACTTTGATGGCAACCACTATGTCATTAAAGATATAGCGAAGGAACGCGGTGATAATGTGCCGAACGTC
>CALICZ010000018.1 GCA_938049075.1 uncultured Candidatus Saccharibacteria bacterium | reverse complement strand
TGCCCGAGGCATAGAATTTCTCTTCGTAGTCGATGCTGAGCGGGAAGTAATCCAGCGTGACCGGGCGGCTGCCCACCTGGGCGGTGCCCAGCACCACTGTATCACCGTACCGCACTAGCACACTGGCCGTCGAGCGGAAACCAACGCGGTTGACCTCCAGGGTGAGAGGGCGACCGCATAACTGCGTCGTCACAGCAAAGACATCTTTGCCGCTTGGGTTAATAATACTCATACAGAGCTCCTTTCTTGCGGCAAGTAACAGGGGTGAATGCTCGCACCCATCATCTTCATGCAAGCCCTCAACGCTATCACTGCCGCGTTATTATACTCTTCTTAGTATACCGCATTTTGGGATATACTGGTAGTGCTTCATATCGGACAGCTTCAGAGCTTACACGCCATCTGAGTTGCTATGGTCAATTACCAAGCGCATCGTATCATCACCTTCATATGTAGTCTGCGAGCCCTTGATATAGAGATTTTTTTCACTGCCCTTGATCGCTGCGCTGCCCACAAACCGCACGTACGTTGCGCTCAGCCATTCGACACCACGTGGCATGACCGTAATTTCTTCGCCTTGATCCCCTATGACAGCAAACGAGACGCCATTCTCCACTTTCTGTGGTTGGTCATAGATCATATACTCACTGCGTCGAGAGAGTTGTTTCTCCAAAACTGCTTTATTCTAGCAAGTTATCCCAGATTCGTCAATCAATCCCTCTCCCCTACTACTCTATCTAAGCGACAAGTGGTGAGAAGAGGATATGTGAGAATTGGTGGCATGTGCGACACACTTGTCGCTTATATCATCGTGTTGTCATACCGGCTGCGGTTCTTCGCTTGGCGGTGCTTGCGGCCGACGAACCACCACCAGGCACCACCGCCACCAGCTGCAGTGAGAACTACTGCCACAGCGATGAGGATAATGATCGTCCAGTTGGGCCCTTCCTCTTGCTTGCGCATGGTCGGTTGCTGACGCTTTTTGCTTGGCTGCGGTTTTTTCTTGTCCTTCTTTTCGTCCTTTTTCTTGTCTTTATCGTCTTTTTTCTTCTCCTCAGGCTTGGGAGCAGGCTTTGGTGCTGACGTAGGCGCTGGGGCGGGCTGAGCCGTTACTTTCAGGCCAAAGGTGTCGGCACAATCAGCCGTGAGCGGCGTGGCTGCACCCACTGGCACATTACCGCGCTGGATGCTCCCCAGACCCGCCAAGCCACCCAGCAAGGTAGATGAATCATTATACGGATTGATGTTTGGGTCTGCCTCCTCAGCTGGTGTGGTCGGGCCACGATCGGAGGTCGTATACACCCAGCCAGCATTACGCTCGCGGGCTTTGGCCACCACCTGGGCCTGCTGCTCGTTGCTGCCCACACTGTGGATGACGTGCCACATTTTGTAGGCGTTGGCCGGGTTTTTTTCGAAGTTGGTGGCAGTTGGGTGGTTTAGATCGTAGTAGCTATCGCTCAGGTAGCGTGCTGCCGAGGTCTCGGCATTCAAGAATACATCACCGTAAGGCATGACAGATTCACCGAGGAAGCGCGTGCCCGCATTGTGGATGACGATGGAGCCTGGGTGCTTGACCTTGACGTAGTTGTAGAGATTGGCCAAGTAGCAGGTCTTTTGGCCACTACTGTGGTTGTCGGCTTCGTCAAAGAAAATCCCCTTCACATTGGGGTAGAGCGCATACCAGCGGTCGATCTCTGCTGCCACCTCAGCAATATTGCGCGTCTGGCGGCCATGCTTGACGTAGCCAATGTATTTGACACCAAGCGAATCGAGCCGTGCCAGGGCCTTTACATAATCACTACTAACCGTTGTACCTGGCCCACTCGAGGGGTTAACCACCGCAAAGGGTGCCTTGCTCGAGACATTAGCCATATCATTCCAATACTGATTGTTGCCACCCTGCATGGGGTAGCTATAGGCTGGCATCATGATGGACTGCTGCGGTGCCAGAGCACTCACTTGCGGTACAAGCAGCTGCCCTAGCACTGCCACAGCGGCCACAAACATCAGCACAGCGCGCCGTGCTTGCTGCATGCTCCACCGCATCGCCACACCCGTGGACGCCCGTGCTGCGTCTGTCACATCCTGCATAGTCACTCTCTATGATAGCATCTTTGTGCACAAATGGGTATTATGTTGTGTATGTCACAATGTTTTTGCGTATGCTTCTTTGTTGTGGTGTGTGGTATGAGGTGGTATCACACAGGCAACAAAACACCCAACTTATGTGGGTATTTTGGTTCGATTGAGATTTATACGAGATAGGTATCGTTGTTACTGCTCCTGGGATGCCCCAACAACGTTCAGCTTGCTAATCCGCTCCATTGCATCGCTCAGACCTTCGCGAGTTGCAGGTAGCCATGTATCAGATGCTTGGGCAGCTTTAGGAGTCTGTCCTTCTTTCCATACGATGTGGTATACTTTTCCATCCTTTTGATTGATGAAGTACCGGTCTTCTGTAATCGCTTCGCCAGTTCCTGTATCAATCTTTTTAAGAGCAAAACCGAGGTTCTCCTGAGTTTTGTGTTCAGGTTCTCGGTTAGCATGGTCCCACCACTCAACTCGATAAACACTTGCTGTTGTGCAAACATACCCAGATTCTGGCGACTCAAATTCAACAGACGTCTCGCAGCACACTCGGTGAATGTCACGTCGTTGTACGGCGTCTGGATGCTGCGCAAAGGTGTCTTCGATAAACGCACGAGTCACTTCGCCAAGACTTACCTCTTTCTCGTGGTCTGTGCCGTCCCGGTTCTCTGCCGCTGCTGCTTGTGGTCCTGATACTTTTTGTTCTATGTGTTGTCTACTCCTTGCTGTGTTTATATGGCGAGGTTGGTAACTACTCAATAGTACCCCATCACCACCCTATATGTCAAATTGATTGCATCATAGCAACACCACCCGCTCGCGCGCCCACTCTAGTGCGGCGAGGCTGCGCTGATGAGCTGCTATGTGCTCAGACGAGGGTTGGTCGCTCCCCCACCACTGGTTCCAAGCCCAGTCAATGGGGTTGAGACACTCAAGGTGATCGGTATGGTGCAGCTTACCATTGATAAAGACATCATTGCGCTGAGTGTAGAGGTGAGTATAGCCACACCGCTGGAGGGCGCGCAGGCTGGCAACGTTACCCTGCACCACGGCAGATTTGATGCAGTGCAGCCCTAGATTTTCAAAGGCATACCACGTGCGAGCATGGTGGCTAGCACTAGCAACACCCTTACCCCAGTAATCTTTATCCACAATAATAATGCCACTTGTGGCGGTGTGGACGTGCTTTCTCGTAATATTCACCAGTGATGTACTGCCAATCAGCCGCCGCGTTTCACCATCCTTAGCCCAGATACCCCAGACGATACTCTCTTTATCTGCGATTGTTTTGTCATACCACGCTTGCTCGGTCTCGAGCGTCTGCGCCCGGTGCTCGGCAAAATACTGCGTGACCGTCCCGCGCGCAAACCCCTCTACAAATGGTCTCAGTTCATCCCGTGCAAACGGCGCAAGCTCCAGCTCAAGCCCCTGCTTTGCCGTGACTGTCATTATTGGGCCAAATGCCATGGTGTGCTCCTTTCGTGGTGTTTTTTCTAGTATATCATTGGTGGGAGAATAATACACAAGGCGAAGGGCCACCCTCATCAGATACCCTAAGGGCGAGAGAATGTGTTCATCATGCGCTTAACTCCACCGCGGACAACGTCAAGCATCGTAGGTGCGGTATTCTTCTTGGAGCGCTCAATGAGCCTCTTGACAACGTCCATATCCTCTGCCTGGGCATACTCGCCAAGGTCGCTACTCGGCTTTGTTTGTGTCTGCTGTATATACCGCACAGCTGAATTGTTTGTATCAATCACATACTGTGCTCCGCCAAGATCTACCTGATGAACAAATCCTTCACCACCATAGCCACGAATACTGATGCCATTCATAATACATTGAATGGTCGCACCTTTTTCCTTTTGTTGTACTTGCCCATTCTGTGTTGTCATATGCTCATACAGCTCTACAAGCACATATGTCGAGCCATCAAAGGTCTCGAGAGGCTGAAGTGTA
>CALICZ010000017.1 GCA_938049075.1 uncultured Candidatus Saccharibacteria bacterium | reverse complement strand
CAGCAAGCTTGAGCAGCTTAGTGGCAAGAGCTACACCTCGCATACCGAGAGTATGCGGGTGATTGCTGACCACCTGCGAGCGGCTACCTTCATGGCGGTGGATGGCTGTATCCCAAGCAATAAGGAACAGGGCTATGTGATGCGCCGCCTCTTGCGCCGGGCGATTCGCTACAGCTTCGACCTTGGCATTGAGCAGAACTTCCTCGAGGCAGTGGTGCCGGTGATTGCCGACCTATACGAGGCAGACTTCCCAGAGGTCAAAGCCGCGCGTGAACAGATCATCGCCGTGCTCGCCAAGGAAGAAAAAGCCTTCCGGCAGACACTGCGCAAGGGGCTCAAACAGATGCAGCAGTATGTAGCAGATGGCCTGACTGGCGCGGAGTTGTTTACGCTGTATGATACCTTTGGCTTCCCAGTAGAGCTTAGTACGGAGGAGGCATACAAGCAAGGGATTGCGCTCTCCGAGGATTGGCGGGCAGAATTTGACGCCAAAATGGCCGAGCAGCGCCAGCGCTCCAAGACGGCGCGCAAAGGGCAGTTTAGTGGTGGGCTGGAAGGTCACGACCCAATTCATCTCAAGTACCACTCGGCAACGCACTTGCTCGGGGCAGCGCTACGCACGGTGCTCAAGGCACCAGATTTACAGCAGCATGGGAGCAACATCACGGCTCAACGCCTACGCTTCGACTTCAACCACGACAAGCTCACCCCAGAGGAGAAGCAAGCAGTTGAAGACCAGGTTAATGCCTGGATCGAGGCAGACTTGCCCGTGAGCTTTGCCGTGTACCCAACCGATGAAGCACTGAAGCTCGGTGCAATCGGTGCCTTTGGCGAGCGCTACGGCGACACCGTCAAGGTCTATTCCATCGGCGAAGGTGATGAGCGCGTGAGCTTCGAAGTGTGCGGGGGCCCACACGTCGAGCATACTGGCGTCTTGGCCGAAGATGGCATGCGCTTCAAGATCACCAAGGAAGAGTCGAGCTCGGCCGGTATCCGTCGGATTAAGGCAGTTTTGCGTGAGCGCTAGCAGATAAACAGGAATAAACAATACAACACCAGTAACATATTTACTGGTGTTGTTGTGTTGGCATTAATAACACCTACAAGGGCGCGGAAGAGGGGGGTGCGGCCCTACTGGAGAGCGCAGCGCTCAGCAATCATATCCTCTGTTAGCTGGGCGATAGTGTTGCTTAGCTCTGCGACGTCTGGCTCAACATATGTACGGCGACGCTGCGAGGTTGTTTCGTTATGATCATAAAAGCAGGCAAGCGTGGTATATTCTAAGTCATCACTGGTAATACGGCAAGTCACTGGTGTGTCGAGCTCATCACAGCTGTAGGGTATTTTTAGATTTGCTGTAATGCCCATAGCAAGCTGACCAAGCCGACGTATTGTCAGTGCAAGACGCACACCAGACCACTGTTCACCTTTGAGGATAATATCATTATAGCAGTAGGTCACATCACGGCGAACTTGCTCAGGATTAACCGTAGGGAGGACCGCTTCGTCAAGAAGAGTCTGGAGGTCGGCAGCAGTCGTGCCGCGGTTGGTTGCATACCATCTAAATAACTCCGAATCATGGTCAAGCGGGCGCGAGCGGTCGAGTAAGCGTGCCACGTGGTTGTGAGTGATAAGCATCTGGCTGGGGTCGGTCCGGCTATACCAGCAGTGCCGATTATCCGCCAGTGTTAGTGCAAAAGAATGATGCCTATCGGGGTCGGCAAAGGCGAGCTGGCCAGTGGTTAGGCCAGTGGCATCAGCTGTGAGGTCAACGGCCAATGTACCACCTTCGTTATAGCGCCCAAAGGGAGCTTGGTAGGCTATCGTTGTTTCGTCGGGCGTGGCATGGTGCGCTTCAAGCGCTGCGACCGTTTCATACAGGTGACGGCCAAGCAGGGTATGCTTGGTTGGCTCGTAGTTCTCAAGTGGAAAGATGCCGATATACGCGGCATCGACTGGCTCTCGATTGGTCATAGTGAGCGTATTGTACAGTGGTTACCTCTGTTTTGTCAAGGAGGTGCTACCACTGTATGATTTTTCTGCAATGTTTCTCAATAACGACACTTGCAGTGCTCCGTACAAAATGAATCATTTCATCATAAATTCGCCAATAATCACCGTTTAGGGCTAGCAGGCAGGCCTGTATATGGTATATAATAGAGACGATTATGGTTTTCGATCGATTTCTTACCCGAGCAGATAACAGCACTAGCGAATGCCTTGTTGGTCTTGATATTGGGACAGAGTACGTCAAGGCGCTGCTTGCCCGGGTTAATGGTGAGGAGATTGAGATCATTGGTGTGGGGCGCAAGCACCAAGACCGCAGCGATATGCACTCGGGTGCGATTGCCGATATTGCCGCAGTTGTGCGCAACTGCGAAGATGCTCTGGCCCAAGCCGAGTCTGAAGCTGGCATACAGGCGCGCCGTGCAGTGATTGGCATTGCTGGCGAGCTTGTGAAGGGTGTGACAAATACCATTCGCTATCGTCGTCCACAGCCCGATCGTCCACTGGATGAGACCGAAATGGAATTCATCATCGAGAAGGTGCAAGACCGAGCTGCCATCAAGGCGCAGCGGCAGATCGCTCTCGAGACGGGTAACCAAGACGTAGAGGTAAAGCTCGTCAATTCCGCACTCGTCAGTATTCACATTGATGGCTACAAGGTCAGCAACCCGATTAGTTTTCAAGGTAAGGACGTAGCGGTGCAGATCTACACTGCTTTTGCTCCTATGGTGCACATTGGTGCACTTGAGCGCGTGGCTGATGAACTGGCGCTCGACCTCGTGGCGGTGGCGGCTGAGCCCTTTGCGGTGAGCCGGAGCGTACTAGGTACAGATGCGAATAGCTCATTTACGGCTATTCTTGCCGACGTTGGTGGCGGCACAACAGACATTGCGGTAGTAAATGATGGTGGCGTGGAAGGGACGCGGATGTTTGGCATTGGTGGGCGCAGCTTTACCAATACGATTGCCAACGAGTGCGCCATTAGCTACAACGAGGCCGAGAAGCTCAAGGTTGCGACTACTCACGAGCAGATGAAACAAGAGCTCAAGCAGCATTTTGATACCGCAATTGATAAAACTCTCGATGTCTGGTTAGCAGGAGTCGATCTTGCTCTTAGCGAATTTAGCTCGGTTGATCACTTGCCTAATCGTATCTTGCTCTGCGGTGGTGGAGCGAGCCTCAAGCCACTGGGGAAAGCCCTCGAGACGCGCGATTGGTATACCGACCTCCCCTTCACGCGCCGGCCAGTGGTGCAGCATATTAAGCCCAGTGACGTCTCGGGCGTGGTCGACCTGACGAACAAGGTCAGTGACCACTCATTTATCACTGCGATGGGCCTCCTGCGCGTGGGCTACGATACGATGATTGGGGCAAGTGAAACAGAAACACTACGCAATAAATTGAATAAAATGTTGAGGATCTAAATGCAAAAAGATGTCATTTATATCGATACCGAGGACGACATTACCGCCATTATTGGCAAGGTGAAGGACTCCTCACAAAAAATCGTCGCACTTGTGCCACCCAAGCGAATTGGCGCTATGCAGAGTGCTGTCAACCTCAAGCTTGTCCAGCGCGCTGCCGAGCAAGCAGGTAAACGGCTCGTCATTATCACTGGCAACCAAGCGCTCTCGACTTTGGCCGCTTCGGCAAGTATCCCCACGGCGCGGACATTGCAAAGCCGGCCGGAAATGGCTGAGATCCCAGCGCTCGAGGTCGATGACGAAGATGTCATTGATGGTAGTGAGCTCGAACCAGAAGATCCTGAGCCAGTAACGCCTGATACTTCTGTACCGGCTCGTCCTGCCACCCGCTCGGCTGCTCGCAAGACGCCAGATGACGACGACAAAGCAGCTGATACGTCGGCTGCCTCAGACCTCAAGAAGAAGGTGAAGGTACCAGACTTCAACAAAATGCGCAAGAAGCTCTTGATCGGTGGTGCGGCACTCGTTGTCCTGATTGTTTTCTTGGTGTGGGCGATTTTCTTCGCACCACATGCGACCATCACGATCAAGGCTCGTACCTCTGATCTGCCGCTCAGCACCCGCGTTACGATCGGCGATTCGCTTGGCTCAAACCTGCAAGAAGGGACAATCAAGACGACGACCAAGACAACGCGCAAAACTATCTCGATCGACTTCACTGCCACTGGCAAAGAAGATATTGGTGCAAAGGCAACGGGGACGGTGCGCTTTACGCCGGCTTCGTTTGACGTCTTACGTAATGGAGCGACGATCGACGCCGGGACGACTATCACGTCCGAGAATGGCATGCAGTATAAGACAACATCGTCGGTGGTATTCGACTCTAACGCGTCGGGTGGCGACCTCATGCGAGGCCGCACAACAGAGGTCACCGCGGTAGAGAGTGGCACGAAGTATAATGGTGCATCGGGCTCGGCCAAGGGCCCCTCTGGCTTCTCTGTTTCCTTCACGCATGATACTTCTGGTGGCACAGACAAGACGATTACCACAGTGCAGCGCAGTGACATTGAGCAGGCGAGGAATAGACTCAATAGTTCACTCGATAGCAATGGTGCTAAGCGCGAACTTGCCTCACAATTTAATGGTGACAGTTACATTATTCTGAGTGATACCTTCAAGCAAAACGACAGCGACATCCAACCGAACGTCAAGGTGGGCGGCGAAGCAACCGATGGCAAAGCCCAGCTGACTGGTGCGGTGGAGTACTCCCTCTCGGCGATTGAGAAGCGTGAGGCGGGTATCTTCCTCGACGCGTACTTCAAGCAACAGATTGACGGCAAGGCCAACCAGCAAGTCCATAGTAATGGCGTTAATAAGCTCTCGGTGACTAATGTTTCGGCCAATGGTAATGCCTATAATGCGACTATCACGACCAATGGCAAAATTGGCCCCAAAGTCGACGAATCGGAGCTCAAAGACTACGCTAAGGGCAAGCGCTATGCCGAGATTCGCTCGCATGTCGAGAAGATTGAGGGAGTGAGCTCGGCCGATGTATCGTTCTCGCCATTCTGGGTGCAATCAGCGCCAAATGACACGAATCGCATAAAGGTGGTATTTGACCTCAATGAACAATAAGAGAACATACTTAGCGCTTGATGTCGGCGAGCGGCGGATTGGCGTGGCAATTGCCGATCCATCCGTGCGAATTGCCGTCGCATATGATACGATTGAAGTGGATGGTAGTGAACTTGAGCAGATCACTCAGCTAATCATGAGTGAGCGTGTTGGGGTAGTGGTTGTTGGTTACCCGCGCAATCAATCGGGCGAGCCTACAGCTCAAACCGCCTATGTTGAGCGGTTTGCGACTCAGTTGACAGATATCGCGCCGCGCTTGGCGTTTCAAGATGAGTCGCTCACCAGTGTACAGGCTGAGGAGTATCTTCGTGCTCAAGGAAAGCCGTATAGCAAGGGTGCTATTGATGCTGTTGCTGCCAGTATTATTTTGCAAGACTATTTGGAGACGCACTATGACTGATTTTCGCCGCCAGCCAGGCCGAGGCTTCCAGGTAGGAAGCTCAAACCCACCAATGTCGCCACCACCAGTAGAACGCATCACGCCGCGGTCGGGGCGCTCAGCTGCTTCGGTGGGGTCTTCGGGGCGCAGTGCGTCGCCGTATATACGCCGCTCAGAGCCACATCGCCCAATAGTGGGACAACAGCCACAATCGACACAATCTATCCAGCCACAACCAGCACCGTCTCCTGCGCCGCAGCAGACATATGATCCCTACGCGCGGGTGAGTAGGGATCAGCCACAACCAGCACCTCAGCCACAGCCCTACCGTAGTACACCAACTCCATCTCGTGACACGTACGCAGTGCCAGTCCAGCAACCAGTATCTCAATCGCAACCTCAACCAGCGACCACTCCAGTCGATGATTTTGCTGATGATGCGTTACCTTCTGGGCTTGATGATGATAGCTTCTATGGCTTTGACGACGATAACCAGCCGCCGCAGCCCACACCGGAGCCACAACGGGGAAGTTTGCTTGGTAATGATAGTGTTTCACCACTCTTTGCTGATGATGCACCAAAAGGTCGGACGATTGGCTCTCAGAAAAAATCTCCACGCTACAATACCGGTCGGCCACATCGCGGACGTCGTCGGTGGTTGTGGTGGCTGAGTGGTGTGGGGCTATTGATTTTGCTTATCATCGCGGTGGGGTATTGGTGGTATCATCAAAATCTACAGCCAGTCGATCGAACAGATACTACTGCTAAAGCAATAACAATCGATGATGGTGCTACGCTCAAGACCGTTGCCGCGACGCTAAAAGAACAGGGGTTAATTCGCGATACCAGAGCTTTTGATATCTATACCCGCCTGTCAGGCTCGCGCAATCAGCTGCATGCTGGCGTATGTCAGTTTAGCCCTTCGCAGTCGTTGCCTGAGATCGCGACGAAGCTCTCGCAGGGGTGTCATGATAATCGTGTTGTCACATTCTTGCCAGGTGGCACTGTCGTCGATTCGCGCTACAAGCCGCAAGGCCAAGACGCCACCACGGCACTCAAGCGCGCTGGTTACAGTGAGGAGTCAATCAAAGCTGCACTCGCCAAGACGTATACCAGCCCACTCTTTGCCGATAAGCCAGCAGGTACCTCGCTCGAGGGCTATATCTTTGGTGATACCTATTCCGTGCCAGCTAATCAAGGTCCAGAGGCGGCTCTCAAGGCAGCCTTCGCTCATATGTATGAGCAGATTCAGAGTAATGGCTTGGTTGACAAATTTGCAGCCCAAAAACTCAATCTCTACCAAGCTATCACCCTTGCCTCCATCATCCAGCGCGAGATGGGCTGCGGTGGTGCGAGCCAAGATTGTTACCAGATCCAGCGACAGATTGCTCAGGTTTTTTACAAGCGTTTGCGCGAGAACAAAGTGCTTGGCTCGGACGTAACCTTCATTTATGGAGCAGATGTTGCTGGCGTGAGCCCTAATGTCAATCTCGACTCGCCGTACAATACACGCATCAAGCCAGGTTTGCCACCTGGGCCGATTGCCACACCTGGCCTCGGTGCACTCAAAGCAGTGGCCGACCCAGCTCCTGGTAACTATGAGTTCTTCCTCGCTGGTGATGATGGCAATGTCTATTTTGCCAACACTGAAGCTGAGCACCAAGCCAATATCAAGCAGCATTGCAAGAAGCTTTGTTCGGAGTTATAAAGTTTCGGCTAACCGCAACCGCAGCTTATCCTCACACTAAGCCTACAAAAAGCTGCGTACACTATTGAAACGACGTGTGATGCCCGCAAGGAAGGGCCCGCAAGCAGAAAGTCCGTAGGTGACAATACCAGGGTAAAATTGTTGCAATTTCCACAAAATATCATCTCCCACCACAGTGGTGGGCCATTGACTAAATCACAACTGCGTAGTAGAATGGATCGTAGCCAGTCGGTGAGTGAGGATACAGGGAATGCAAGAGAGGGGAATTGCTCTACCAATGGCCTGCCTTTAAATGTCGTACGAGCGCCGAAATCAATTTTTTTAATATCATAATAAAATCGGTCGACATGCGTGCTCCGTTCTCGTGTATAAGAGAAGAAAGACAGAGTGAGGTAGTCGCGCGCTAGTAATAGATGCGCAGGAGAACGATCATTCGTCAACAACAAGCAGCCGAGCAGGCTTCACAACTCGAACTTTCGCCTATTACCGTGCGGAGTCGGCGTCCGCGACCACTGTATAAGTCATTATCACCAGTACGGACATCGGCCTATGTAGGGGTTTTTGTCTTGATACTGTCGCTCGTTGCCATGAGCTATCAGCCAATTTTGGCAGAAAACACCGCTCTAGCCAGCGCTGCGCCCGTCAGTGCAACGCGCCAGACAGCAGCAACACCATCGGCAGACGGGGTAGATCAGCTCGTTGCGACCAATGTTGCTACGTCGATTGCTGAGAGCACCAGCTTGCCTGTCGCCAATAACGTCGCTAACCTCTCGCAGTCAATTGCTGCAGAGAACTCGTTTACTCAAACGAGCGCTACGACAATCAACAAGCCACAGATTGTTCAGCCAACAGCCGACAACCGCACTATCAAGAAATACACGACAGTTGCTGGCGATAGCGTGCCAAGCCTTGCCGACAAGTTTAAGATTAGCACGCAAACCATCAAGTGGGTCAACAACCTAACCAGTGATGCCCTTGAGCCAGGCAAAGAGCTAACTATCTTACCGGTTAATGGTATCCTCTATACCGTTAAGGATGGTGATACGCTTGATAGCATTGCCGCTAAATACAAAGCAGATAAGAATCAGCTGACTCTCTACAACGACCTTGAGCTGACCTCTACCCCTGCTAAAGGCTCACAGCTCATCATCCCTGATGGGTCACTGCCAACAGAAGAGCAGCCAGGCTACGTAGCGCCACGCTCAGGTGCTGCTGCTCGTGCAGCTAATGCAACCGCAACTGGTGCAAATAGCTATAACGGTACTGGTGCCTATGGTGGCGCTGCTGGTACAGCCCACGCCTGGACAGGCGGTGGCGATGGTGGTGGCTACGCCTGGGGTAACTGTACCTTCTATGCCTACGAGCGTCGTCTTGAGCTTGGCCGGCCAGTCGGTCGCCAGTGGGGCAATGCTGCTACCTGGGCTAGCTTCGCCCGTGCATCTGGCTACGGTGTTGGCACAACGCCAGCCGTTGGTGCAGTGATGCAAAATGGTGGTGGGTATGGCCACGTTGCCATTGTCGAGAGTGTTAACCCTGGTGTTTCGGTCACCATTAGCGAGATGAACGGCTTCCGCTGGGGTGGTGGATTCAACCGCGTTGGTTTTGGCAACATCCCATGGAACGAAGCAGTTGGTGGTCGCTATCAGTACATCTACTAATTCGATACCCTAAGCTGAGCAAACACCTCTGTTGTCGCAGAGGTGTTTTTGGTATACTTAATAGTATATGTTTGTAGATACAGCAAAGGTAACAGTAGCAGCAGGTCGCGGCGGCGACGGCGCGGTGAGCTTTCGACATGAAATATATGTAGACAAAGGTGGACCTGATGGCGGAGATGGCGGTCGTGGTGGTGATGTTGTATTTGTTGCAACAGAACAGCTCAATACCTTGCTCAAGTTTCGCTACAAACCAGAGCTCAAGGCAGAGCCTGGTGTTGCAGGTGGTAAGAAGAAGATGGCAGGCCGATCTGGTAAGCCGCTGGTTGTCAAAGTGCCGGTAGGGACACTAGTGAAGCGAGATGGTATGGTAATCGCCGACCTCGCTGAGGCAGGGCAAGAGGCCGTCATTGCCAAGGGTGGCGATGGTGGCTTTGGTAATGCGCATTTTAAATCTAGTGTGCGTCAAACGCCGCGCATGGCCGAGCTGGGCGAAGCAGGGGAGAGTTTTGAGGCGGAACTGGAACTGAAGTTACTGGCTGATGTTGGTTTGGTAGGTTTTCCTAATGCTGGTAAATCAACCTTTCTCAGCGTGGTGAGTAATGCTCGCCCAGAGATTGCGAATTACGAATTTACGACACTCACGCCTAACCTTGGTGTAGCCGATATTGATGATGGTTCGGTCCTAATTGCCGACATTCCTGGCCTGATTGAGGGGGCAAGCGAGGGTAAAGGCCTGGGCGATGCCTTCTTGCGGCACGTCGAGCGGACAGCTGTGCTCCTTCATCTTGTTGATGTGTATAGCAATGATGTAGCTGAGCGCTACCAAGCGATTCGTCACGAGCTACAGCAATACAGCACCGAGCTTACCCAGCGGCCAGAGGTGGTGGTGCTAACGAAGTGTGATGGGCTCGATGACGATATCATTCAGATGCAAATAGACAGTCTGCGCCAGGTAGTTGACAAAGAAACGCCGATTTTTGCGATTTCTTCGGTTGCCCATCAGGGAGTCGTTGATGTGCTGCGAGCTCTGCGCCAAATAGTAATAGCGGCACGGGCGGCCGAGGCGGCAGCTGAAGACGACGACGATTTTGCTGATAGTGAGGAGCTTGCAATCATTACGCTCGGTAGCCAAGCTAAGGCCGATGCTTGGGCAGTGCAGCAACTGCAGGGTTATGCGGCGCAGCAGTGTGCCGAGGCGGCAATAGAGAGCGGCCTCACTAACCCGCGAGAGGATGGCGAGATGCCGCGTGTCTTTGCTGTGTCTGGCCAAAAGCTCGAGAAATTCGCTCGTCGCACGAACTTCGCCCAATTCGAGGCAGTTAATCGCCTGCGTGATATCATGAAGCGCCTCGGTGTCACACACGAGCTCATCCGTCAAGGAGCAGAGGGCGACAGCATCGTGCAGATTGGCGATAGCCAGCCGTTTCCGCTCGTGGAGCAATAAAATACATTAATCAATCATATAATATACCACCTCTGTGTGAGGTGGTATTTTTGCTATAAAGTGGCAGCTTCTATGCTACAACATCATCATCGTTGGCTACTGCTCCGCTATTGTGGGTATAGTGGAATACCTCGAGTGCGGTACCTAGGCTATTGATCGATTGCTCTGCACTTTCTGCTTTAAAGTGCATTAGATCGGCTATGTCGGCAATCTTGTTGAGAGACACTAACATACTGCTGAGCATCTCCTGCATTCCACGTTGCAGTTGCTGGGCAAATGCTTCCTCGTATTCTTCGTGGTTTGGGTCTTCCTCATTTTTCTCATGGTAACGCCATTGGTTGGCTTTTTCCTTCAATTCATCGAACAGGGTGCGGAGCGAGTCAGTATGGTAGCCAAGTGTATCGACATCATCATGGCCAGTTCCGTGAGCACCGAGCTCCTTGAAGTTGATATCGGCATCGCTACAGCACTTCTGCGCATCACTAAGAAATGTAGCAAATGCAGTATCGTTGCTATCGTCTGATTTCTCCGTTTCAGTAGATTCCGTGTCTAGATCAGTCGCTTGACTCGTATGTGTTGCCTCATCATCAGTCGACGATACATTATCTTTATCTTTATCTTTATCTTCTGTTTCTCGTACAAGGACATCAAGCTGGTCGCGTACAGTCTGCAGCAGCGCATCAAATTCTTCATAGAGGTCTTTACTCTTTGCGCTGAGTAATGATTCGATGCTACCAATATCATCCTCAAAAAGGGCATCATAATAATCGATATATGCCACCATATCATCAAGATCTTGTGGGTCTTCGCCGCGTGCGTTTATCTCTCTTACTTTAATCATTGGACTACCGACCATGTCTGGTTTTGTCTTCCGTACTTTATCGGCAAACTCTTTGATAACCGGTGCGCGGTCGACCAGCTCAGTGATACTTGTAATGAGTTGTTCAGGCAGTTGGCCCTCATGCGACGGCTCATTATGCGGTAAGTCGCGTGGGTCACTATTGCCTTGGGGAGGGAGGTTGTTTTTTCTCATGCCTTTACTGTAGCACATAGTGGCAAAATATGGTAATAAATAGAGCAATAGTGCGAAGATGAACCATATAAGACCATAATCGCGCACAATAAGCGTAATTTGCTATACTATACCTATGGCACAAACATTCTTTTTCTACGACCTTGAGACGAGTGGCTTCCGGGCACAGACGGATCGGATCATGCAGTTTGCGGGGCAGCGGACAGACATGGATTTGCAGCCGATTGGCGAGCCATATAACTTTCTCGTGACGCTCAGCGACGATCCTCTGCCAAGCCCTGATGCCCTGATGGTGACTGGCATCACGCCGCAGAAGACGCTAGAGGAGGGCTATAGCGAGGCAGAGTGTGCGCGGATGGTGAGCGAGGAGATCTTCACACCAGGGACGATCGCTGTGGGGTTCAACAATGTGCGCTTTGACGATGAGTTTATCCGCCATCTGCTGTGGCGGAATTTTTATGATCCATATGAGTGGAGCTGGAAGGATGAGCGGAGCCGCTGGGATATGCTTGATGTCGTGCGGCTGACGCGGGCGCTGCGGCCAGATGGCATTGAGTGGCCGATGGATGCGAATGGTCAGCCTACCAACCGCCTGGAGCTCATTACTAAAGCTAATGGCATTGCACACGATAATGCACACGACGCCTTCGCCGATGTAGCAGCTCTGATAGAAGTAACGAAGCTAGTGAAGCGCGCTCAGCCTCAGCTCTTTGACTATCTCCTTGCAATGCGTGACAAGAGGGCAGTGCAGCGGCTCGTCAATCTCGAGACGAAGCAGCCCTTCGTCTATACTAGTGGCCGCTACGATAAGCAGCATGCCAAGACGACCGTCGCCTTTCCGCTAGCACCAGCACCCAATAGTAATGTCTTGGTCTATGACCTGCGCTACGACCCAACGCCGTTTGTGAACCTAAGCCAGCAGGAACTTGCTAAGAAAATCTTTGCTACCTGGGAGGAGCGCCAGGCCGATGGCTTTGTGACGCTACCTGTCAAACCATTGCAATACAATCGTTGCCCAGCCGTTGCACCACTTGGTGTGCTAGAGCAGGGCGATGGCTGGAGCAAGATTCATCTCGAGGCGGCTACTGTAGCGCACCACCGCGATATCCTTCTCCGCCATCCCGACTTTGCCGAGAAGCTCCGCACACTCTACGAAAAAAAGCGTGAGTACAAAAAATCGACCGACCCCGAAGGGCAGCTCTACGACAGCTTTGTCTCGGACGCAGACAAGACACACATCGCTGCAGTGCGCAGTGCCGATGCCAAGGCACTGGCAGACTTCCACCCAGCCTTTCGTGATGAGCGCCTGCCTGAGCTGCTCCTCCACTACAAAGCGCGTAGCTTCCCGCAGAGCCTCAGTGATGATGAGCAAGCCCAGTGGGAGCAATGGCGAAGCACCCACCTGCAGGCCCAGCTGCCGAGCTTTATGGCATCATTGCAGCGTCTGGCCAAGGCAGGTACGGCAGATGAATTTATCATGCAGGAGCTGCAGCTGTGGCTTGAGGCTGTGGTACCGGTGGATGATTAGCGAAACCTACGCATTAAAAATCCCCTTGTTCTCTCCATTAGCTCTCTACCATTTCATTCGAGTAGGTAAGAAGCTTGGTTATCATAACAAGCTTTTAGCTTTGAACCTGAGCAGTCACTCGTCAGTGAATGCCGACTCTTGTAATATTCTTGAGGAGAAAGCGGCAGGGAAGAGAGCCACGAAAATTGGTAGGCAGCTCTTTGTGGATTGAATAGAAAAGCGTTATATAACGATAAATTTTAAAGACGCTTAATTACGAGAGCGTAGATATCAGCTAGCCTGTCGAAGGCGCTGGTAGCAGAAGATGTGACCAGCGAGCAATGCCAGGCGGTGCTGCGCCGCGGCCAGCTCCTCTCGGCGCAGCATCCAGAGTATGCACAGCGGTGGCAGCAAGCAGTTGCTTCTCTTGAGTAGGTCTTATAAAGACTTGGATTACAAACGTTCACCATCTCATACCTCTTCCGCTATTCTTTCCTCTAAGCCATGTAAGAGCAAATACCCCTCTAGAGTAGAGTCTCGTATTCTAGAGAATAAAGCTGGCCAAGACTCATTGCGTGTTTGTATACTCCACCTAAAATAGAGTAATAAGGAGATAAGCTGGCACTGAGATAGCTAGAGCGTAAGGACTTGGCACATTATCAAGGTTCAGCGGTTTAGCGGCGGAATATATCAAACACACCAAATAGCCCAGTTAGCATCGTTTGCTCGACACAGTAGGGCTGAATGATCGATAGCAAGGTCTGTGGATCCGTCTGCTGAGGTAGTTCCAGATATCGGTCAAGCGCGTACAGTGAGAATTGATACCGATGTGTGCCAAATGGCGGTTGTGGCCCACCCCAACCTGGCGTGCCCCAGCTTGTGATACCCTCAATAGCCCCGTCGGGCAGACTCGTGCTCGTGAGTTCTGTCGTGGTTGCTGGTATATTCCAGGCTGTCCAGTGGTAGAATCCGTTGCGACCTGGTGCGTCAGGGTCATGGCAGATGAGCACGAGGCTCTGAGCTGAGGTGGGTACATTGGCAATAGCAAGCGGTGGCCGCTGATTGCCGCCGAACCGCGAGTAGTGCTTAGGGATCTTGCCGTTGTCTTCAAAAGCAGCGCTCGATAGTTTCATATTACGAGCATAGCACAGGCTGGTCAGGAAAGGCTATTGTCGACCGCTAGCTTTCCAGCTACGAGTGGTGAAAACGGACCCGACCATCCTGAACACTGACATGTGCGAGGTCGCCATCGTGTAGCCTATTGTCGATCAGCTCGAGTGCCAGTGGGTCAAGAATACGCTTTTGCACTAAGCGCTTGAGCGGCCGGGCACCGAAGCTCGGGTCGTAGCCGTCGCGCGCTAGCATGTCGCGAACGCTCTCGTCAAACGCCAGCGTGATATCGCGGCTGTCTTTGACCTGGCGGGCAACGCGCTCGAGCTGCACGTCAACGATGGCCCGCATGGCCTGCTCGTGAATACGGTCGAAGATCACGATATCGTCGATGCGGTTGAGGAATTCTGGACGGAAATGCTGGCGCAGTACCTCGAGCATTTTATTATCCAGCACAGACAGGTCGTCACCACTAAAGTCCATAATCATCTGCGAGCCGACATTGCTCGTCATGATGATAATGGTGTTACTAAAGTCGATCGTCCGGCCTTGGCCATCAGTCAGGCGACCATCGTCGAGTACCTGGAGGAGCACATTAAAAACGTCGGGGTGGGCCTTCTCGATTTCATCAAATAGTACCACGCTATAGGGGCGGCGGCGCACCGCTTCAGTTAATTGGCCGCCTTGGTCGTAACCAACGTAGCCTGGTGGCGAGCCAATCAGGCGGGCTACGGCGTGACGCTCCATGTATTCGCTCATATCGATGCGGATCATGGCGTGCTCGTCGTCAAATAATTCGCGGCACAGGCTGCGGGCTACCTCTGTTTTGCCAACCCCAGTTGGGCCAAGGAAGAGGAAGGAACCAATTGGCCGATTGGTATCGGCGAGGCCAGCGCGTGAACGGCGAATAGCGCTCGCCACCGCAGCCACGGCGCGGTCTTGGCCAATAACCTGGCGGCTGATTGAGTCTTCAAGTTTGGTTAATTTACTCGATTCGCTTTCCATCAATCGCTCTACCGGTATACCTGTCCAGCGCGCCACCACACTAGCGATATCGTCGGGCGTGACTTCTTCGCGGAGTAAGCGATCGGCCGGTGGGATGGCCGCTAGTTCCTGGCGAGCGCTCGCTAGCTTTTTCTCCAGCTCTGGCATATCGCCGTATTTAATACGGCTTGCAGTAGCGAGATCGGCATCGCGTTCAGCGATTTCTAGTTGTGAGCGCAGACTGTCCATTTTTTCGGCAGCGGTGTTAACAGTCTGGAGGATGTCCTTTTCATGCTGCCATTTGGTGTCGATGACATCAGCTTTGGCTCGGAGGTCAGCGATCTGCTGCTTAATTTCCTCTTTACGGGTTTTCGCGTGGTCGGATTTATCTTTTTTGAGCGCGGCTTCTTCAATCTCCAGCTGCAAGCGGCGGTTATTGAGCCGATCGAGACTAATCGGCACGCTCTCCAGCTGCATCTTGAGAGCGCTGGTCGCTTCGTCTAGGAGATCGACCGCCTTATCTGGCAAAAAGCGATCAGGTAAGTAGCGAGTAGAAAGCCGCGCCGCCGCTACGATCGCATCATCAGCAATCTTGACGCCGTGGTGGACTTCGTACTTTTCCTTGAGGCCACGCAAGATCGCGATAGTGTCGTCAAAGCTTGGCTCACCGACATAGACTGGCTGAAAGCGCCGTTCCAGGGCTGCGTCTTTTTCGACATGCTGGCGGTACTCGGCCAGCGTGGTGGCACCAATCATATGGAGTTTACCGCGCGCCAGGGCAGGTTTGAGCATATTACCAGCGTCCATACTGCCTTCGCCTTTGCCAGCGCCGACCATAGTGTGAATTTCATCGACGAAGAGGATGATCTCGCCAGCAGCTTCCTCAACCTCTTTCAATACGCCTTTGAGGCGCTCTTCAAATTGACCACGAAAGCTCGCGCCTGCCAGTAAGCTGGAGATTTCCAGACTAATGAGCCGTTTATCCTGCAGCGACGCCGGTACGTTCCCTTTGACGATGCGCTGCGCCAAGGCCTCGACGATGGCGGTTTTACCAACACCTGGTTCACCGATCAGTACGGGGTTATTCTTGGTGCGCCGGCTGAGGATCTGCATGGTGCGGCGAATCTCTTCGTCTCGGCCGATCACTGGGTCGAGTTTACCCTCACGCGCCAGAGCGGTTAGGTCGGTGCCAAATTGCTCTAGTGGCTTTTGGTTGCTTTGTTGATTCATGGTTGGTGGCATATATCCCTCCTTGTGATAATATATTAGCTTAGTTTTGAGCGGGGCAGTGTAAGCCCAAGTGTCAACATAATAGAAGAATAACGGGTGGCCAAACAGGTCGTGAGAAAAGGTGATGGCCTAGTACTATGCTAGCAAATTAGCACTCTCGGTGCAAGAGTGCTAATTTCTTTTGAGAGACGCCAAATGGCTTATGATGAGAAAAATAGTATATGACGCTCAAAGAAGCGATAGATACATAATGCAGACTGCCAGACAACCCTTGCGCGCGATAGATATGATGATATACCATAGAATTATGAAACCGATACGATTTATAGTCGCTCTTTGGCCGGCGCTTCTCTGTGCGGCTATATGGCAGCTGCTCCAGTTTGCACCAGCAGATCGGTGGTGGTGGCTGCAAAAAGCGACTGATCCACTAACGACAACGCTTATCATATATGCCACCTGGCGGTATAGTGATCGGCAGCAATCGACAACGCGGCTCCTTCTCGTCGCACTTGTGTTATTTGTCATGGCTGGCTCAGTGATGGCATTCTTGCCTTTCGCGTATTTTATTGTTGGGCTTGGGGTGTTTTTGCTGGCACATCTGGTGCTCTGCGTGATCAATCTACAGCGGCTTGCCTGTGCGCGGCGGGCTGGTAAACGCTGGCATTACTGCTGGACAGTAGTTGTGGCAGTGGGTTATATACTGCTAGCTGGCTTGGTAGTATATCGCACCATACCGCAGGCGGGGAGTGCTATCTTGGCTGGGGCGATGGGAATCTATGCAGTAGTGATTGCGGTCATGGCAACAAGTGCGGCAGTAGCTGCTCGGACAGGCTATCAGCTACGGTGGTGGTGGGCGGCTCTTGGCGGTGCGATGCTGGCTGCCTCAGACGCGCTTTTAGCACTGCGATTATTTGCCGGTATGTCGGAACCATGGCTTGTCCATAGCATTATGCCGCTGTATTGGGGTGGTCTCGTTTGCTATGTCGCGGCAAGCCGACCAAAGGAGGATTCACTCGCGTCGTAAACGTAACGTGTTAAAGGTGTGAGAGACTCAGCTAACACTCTTAGTGCGAATCTAGTATCTTACCAGTATACATGCTACAATAAGACGATATGTCGGAGCAGATACGGATTGTTGGGGCGCGCCAGAATAACCTCAAAGATGTCAGCGTAACCATTCCACGCGATCAGTTTGTGGTGGTGACGGGCCTGAGTGGTAGTGGTAAGTCGAGCCTCGTCTTTGACACGATCTACGCTGAGGGGCAACGCCGCTATGTGGAGAGTTTAAGCAGCTATGCCCGGCAGTTCCTTGGCATTATGGACAAGCCCGACGTTGACTCCATCGATGGCCTGAGTCCCAGTATTAGCATCGACCAAAAGTCGACAAGTCGCAACCCGCGCTCCACTGTCGCTACAGTGACGGAAATCTACGATTATTTACGCCTGCTCTTTGCTCGGGTGGGGGTGCCGCACTGCCCAGCTCTTATGCCCGATGGCACACGCTGTGGCAAGCCTGTCCAGCGCCGGACAGCTCAGTCTATTATCGACGAAATTATGAAACTTCCTGAGGGAAGCAAGCTCATGTTACTGGCACCGGTCGTGAGCCAAAAGAAAGGGGAATTTGCCCACATCCCCGAGCAGTACATGCGCAGTGGCTTTGCGCGGGCTCGGGTAGATGGCGTGGTGTATGCACTCGATGAGTTTCCAGAACTACAGAAGAGCTACAAGCATGATATTGAGCTGGTGGTCGATCGTGTCGTGATGGCACCAACGATGATGAGTCGCATCTCGCAGTCGGTCGAGCAAGCGCTGGAGCTTGCGAGTGGAGTCGTACAGGTGCTGGATGCCACGAGTGGGGAGATCACGACGTATAGTCAGCGCTATGCCTGTATGGATCACCCAGGCGAGGACATCCCCGAGCTTGAGCCGCGGCTCTTTAGCTTCAACGCGCCGCAGGGGGCGTGCCCAGTCTGCACGGGCCTCGGTACACGTCTGGAGGTTGACCCGGAGCTCATTCTTAACCCCAATCTGACGATTGCCGAGGGAGCGATCCGCCCCTTCAACCGCTTTAATGCCGAAGCGTGGTACATGAAGCGGCTCGCCGCGGTGGCTGAGGAGCACGGTTTTAGCTTGCACGTACCCGTCAAGGAGCTGGGTGATGATGTTGTGCAGAAAGTGCTGTATGGCACAGGCAAGCAAAAGTATCGCATTCACCTCAGTGGTAATCGCTATTACGACTCAACGTACGAAGGGGTCATCCCCAACCTCGAGCGTCGCCATCGCGAGACCGATAGTGAGTTTATGCGCAAAGATATCGAGCGCTTCATGCGGGAGCGTAAGTGTACGGCCTGCAAGGGTGCGCGGCTCAAACCAGTGGTGCTGGCAGTGACAGTCAATGGCCTCTCCATTATGGATATTTGCAATCTGGACGTCGCCAATGCGCTGGATATGATAGGCCAGCTGGAGTTTACTGCGGAACAGCAGCACATCGTTAAGCTTGTTGTCAAAGAGATCATGGCGCGGCTGGGTTTTATGAACAATGTCGGGCTCAGCTACCTCGAGCTAGGGCGAGCAGCGAACACGCTCAGCGGTGGTGAGGCGCAGCGTATCCGTCTCGCGACGCAGATTGGTAGTGGCCTGCAGGGGGTGCTGTATGTGTTGGATGAGCCATCGATTGGCCTCCACCAGCGGGACAACGATCGTCTCATCCAGACGCTCAAGAATCTACGCGACCTAGGTAATACTGTGCTTGTGGTAGAGCACGACGAAGATACGATTGCGGCGGCTGACTATCTGGTGGATGTTGGGCCAGGTGCTGGCGTGCACGGCGGGGAGATCGTGGCATGTGGCACGCCAGCAGAGGTAGCACGCATGCCGCAGAGCATCACCGGTCGGTATCTGTCTGGCACGGAGAAGATCCCAGTGCCAGCCCAGCGCCGCCCGATTGAGCAAGGCCGTGCGCTGATAATCCGCGGGGCACGCGAGAATAATCTCAAGAATATCGACGTGACCATCCCGCTTGGCGTCCTTACGCTGGTGACAGGGGTGAGTGGCAGTGGCAAGTCGACGCTCGTCAATAGCATTCTCGCGAGCGAGCTCACTGCCCGTTTACATCGAGCTCAAGCAGTGCCAGGTGCACATGATGCAATCGATGGGGTCGAGCAGCTCGATAAAGCAATTGTCATCGACCAGTCGGCAATTGGCCGCACCCCGCGCTCCAACCCTGCTACCTATACCGGTGTCTTTACACAGATTCGCGAGCTTTTTGCGGGCACACCCGAGGCAAATATCCGCGGCTACAAGCCAGGGCGCTTTAGCTTTAATGTTAAAGGTGGGCGCTGCGAGCATTG
>CALICZ010000016.1 GCA_938049075.1 uncultured Candidatus Saccharibacteria bacterium | reverse complement strand
GCTGCAGATAAAACTGCGGCATCAAGATGTAGACCAGCGCATGCACGAGGATGATCAGCGCTGCGAATAGGCCGATCGATACCAAAAATGTTTTGGGAAATAATTTAAGCCGCTTCATAGCGATAACCCACTCCCTTTACCGTGACGATGCAATCGAGGTGCAATTTCTTGCGCAGGTTTTTGATGTAGACATCGATCACTCGATCAAATGGCACCTCATCATCGCGCCACAGCCGGTCGATAATAGCCTGCCGACTCCAGACCATGTGTGGATTATCCACTAGCAATTTGAGCAACTGCACCTCCTTGGGCTTGAGGTGCGCGTCAGTATTATCATAAAACCCTTGATAGGCCGCAAAATCCACCGAGGCCAGACCGCGCCGCCATAAGGTTATAGTGGGTTGCTGGCGGCGCAGCAGCGCCTTGATCCGCTTTTCCAAAATCACGAGCGAAAATGGCTTACTCATATAGTCATCCGCCAGCTCGTCAAAACTAGCGATCTGTGTCGGCTCATCATGTAGTGCTGTTAGCATGAGTACCGGCACGTCGCTCGCTTGGCGAATTCGGTGCAGCACCTCGATCCCGCTTATCCCTGGCAACATAATATCGAGGATAATAGCATCTGCCTCAGCAAATTGCTCCAGCGCCTCCTCGCCGCTGGCTACTGCTATCACCGTAAAGCCGCGCTGCACGAGGAACTGCTCAGTACCAGCTCGGAGGGTTGGTTCGTCTTCAACGAGGAGAATATTCACTACTCGTCCACTCATACGTCTATACTAGGCGCTTCTTTGTTATATTGCTGCACAATTTTATCCCCTCGTCATACCAATGTATATGACTATTGTAGCGCATCGCAATTTTATATGAAAAGTATTGTGAAAAATATGCGCGGTATGCTATGGTGTTAGTATGACATATCGACACAACATCGTTATCGTTGCTCGTCGTCGCCGCTCTGATTCAGAGGGCTAATTAGTCGTATAGTATAAAACCAACGAAAGAGCCCTCATCCGAGCGGCTCTTTTTAATTATTATAGAAAGGAAGGATAATGGGAAAAAATACTTTTGAAGAAAATTTAGAAAATTTAGATAAAATTATTGAGTCATTAGAAAGTGGAGAACTTAGTTTAGATGATGCAATAAAAGAATATGAAAATG
>CALICZ010000015.1 GCA_938049075.1 uncultured Candidatus Saccharibacteria bacterium | reverse complement strand
CAAGCGTCATCACAGCCGCTACTCCACCAGTGATAATGACAAGCCAGGTAAGCCACGGCCAGGTATTGCTATAGCCAAGCATAATGACACCAATAATCGTCGTGAGCAGTATTGTCAGTGGCACAAGCCAGGCTAGCTTCGTGCGCCGCGTGTAAGCTTGCCACAGATACGGCGCGCCAATCCCTACCAGGGCAGCAACACTCGGTGCCATCGCCACGACGTAGTATGGATGAATTGTCCCGCTCGTCATACTAAAGATAATGACATGAATGAGCAGCCAGCCCAGCCACAGCAGTACACCAACACGCTCTTTGTTGTGCCGTGGTGCGCGGCGCAGCAGCCACAGCACGAGCCCACCACCGATCACAGCTACCACAAGCAACCAGGCAATATTAGGGCCAAAACTTTCGTTAAAGATACGCAGCGCCCCTGTCTCGCCGCCAAAACCAACACCTCCTGGGCCTCCACCGTGGCCGCCCATACCACCGCCAGTTGGTGGCGTCATGGATGCTGCCTGCGTCGCTGTATGGCTAGCTGGCTGCACGGTAGATTGGGTTGCGGTTGCCGCCGCTTGGCCCATCTGCGCTGCCCCACCACCTAGCGCTTTACCAGGGCCACCGCCACTACCCAGTAAGCGCCCAAAGCCATTGTAGCCAAAGATCAAGCTCCAAATGTTATTATCATTGGTACTGCCCACCCACGGGCGATGAGCCGCCGGAGTAAGCCACACAAGCATGCTCCACCAGAAGGTCGAGACGGCCGTTACTACGCCAGCCACACCAAGATGCCAGAGGCGTGTCACAAGCTTTGGCCGGGCGCACACTAGATAGAGCAGTGCCATCACTGGTAGCACCAGCAGCCCCTGCAACATTTTTGTATTAAAGGCCAGGCCCGTAAAGAGCCCTGCAAGGCTCAGCCACAGCACTGGTTTCTTATTTTCAAAGGCGCGGAGGAAGGCGTAGGCACTGGCTGTCAAGAAGAGCGTCAAGAAACTATCGGGGTTATTAAAGCGAAACATCAAGGCGGCTGCTGGCGTCAGCGCCATCACCACACCAGCGATGAGCCCTGCCTTGGCACCATACCACCGCCTGACCGCTGCATAGACAAGCATAACTGTCGCGACTCCGGCAAGCGCGTGCGGCATGAGCATACTCCACGACGAGAAACCAAAGAGCCGACCACTCAGCCCCATGATCATCATACTGATAGGCGGCTTATCGACACTAACAAAGTTCGCTGCATCAAGGCTGCCAAACAGCCAGGCCGTCCAGTCGGTACTCGCTGCCTGAGCAGCGGCAGCATAATAGCTATTGGCCATGCCATTGATGGTTAAGTTCCAGAGGTAGAGCACACTCGTTAGTAGCAAAAGTCCAGCCACAGCTGCTAGCTCACCAAAGCCCGTCTTGCCATATTCGCGCCGCACCCGCGAAAGGCCCTTGAGGTCATCTGTTGCGGTCTTGATAATATGAACGCGCGAGTCGGTGTCTTCGACCCACTCAACTGGCTCCTCGTGGATGGTATAGCCAGCGTACTCTGCCTTGACGAGCAGCTCGGTATCAAAAAACCAGCCAGTATCCTTGATGCGAGGCAGAATCTTGCGTGCCGCATCGCGCCGAATCGCCTTGAAACCGCACTGGGCATCGACAAATTTTGTCTTCATCGTCCGGCGAATAATCCAGTTGTAACAGCGCGAGATAGTGTCACGCTTGAAGCCGCGAGTTGTACGCGACTGCTTCAACAGGCGCGAGCCCGTCGCCACAGCTGCCTCACCCATAATCAGCGGGGTGATCATTGGGACGAAGCTGTCTAAATTGGTAGAGAGGTCGATATCCATATAGGCCAGAATATCGGCCGAGCTCTGTAGCCAAGCTTGCTTGAGAGCCCGGCCGCGGCCTTTCTCGCTAAGCTGGATGAGCCGCACCTCGGGGTAACGTACCGCCAATTGGCGCGCCGCTTCCGCTGTGCCGTCCGTGCTGCCATTGTCGGCAATGATGATGCGCCAACGATGCGGCACATGCTGTGATAAATACGCGTGCAACGTGCTCACCGAGCGCGCAATAACATGCGCCTCATTAAGCACTGGCAGCACAATATCGATACTGAGCGTCCGCGGATTAAGCGCACGCAGCACCGGCGCAGCGGGCGTCTCTACCACTGCGGCTGATTGGGTCATGGTTGCTGTTTTCATGTGTGGTATTGTGCAGGAGAGAGATGAAAGATAGCTTAAAGAGACTCCTGCAGAAGCGACGTGCTCGTATCAGCCCATTTATTATTTCTCGCTGTCTTATTCTTCCTCTAAGAAATTATGAAAGCTAGTATTCTGCCTAAGCACCAATATTGAGAAAGTGGCCCAAACCATCTAGCCTACCACCGAGTGAATGACTAGTGAAGCTCTTGGTGCCTACATGAACCACCGCCAATTTTCTTGATCGTCTTGGTGTAGAAGGTGTAGGCGTCGTAGAATTGGTTCAGCCCATCCTATACAAAAACATTTCCACCCGATGCAATCGCAAGATCCGACTCAATATCTTTCATCGCTTCCCAGATATTTTATCAATATCCGTTCCGCGATAACCAAAGACTGAGGTGTCAGGATGCGAGGGAGGAGAGAGGTTTACATTCAAGGCGGTTGTTTTTAGGTACTTTCTTCATGATTTCTTTTAGAGATTTATTGACTATATCTTCCCTTTACTCTTTTTAAAGCAATCCTTGGAAGTTTCTTGCGCCGTTTTCTCGCTTATACCTCCATACTCCTGACAAATATATTGCGCATCTTCAGTTCTACTATTTACAACATATCTCACAGCATAGCTTTTCGGGTTTTTTGATTGGACATACCCCATAAGTTTTCTTACGTTTTGGACATCTTCTTCTTTTACCTGGTCCCCTACTACAACAATAGATACTTCATATATAATATGGTCCCCATACTTTCGCAACATCTCAGCAAAAGCCGGCATGCCCTGTATCCCATCAGCTACATCAGGAGCAATTGTAATATCTGGCGTATATTTTACTGCAGATATAGACAATTTTTTAACCATCTTGGTAAGATCTTTTTCTTCCTGCTCATTGTAAAGTGCCGAGAGGTAGTTATCGTGATAGAGCCGGTGATCTTTCTCTAAAACACGAAAGGTGTAAGAGCTACCCTCTCTATGTGCATCTGCAACTTTGCCGCCCCTTCTTGCAAATCCTCCTCCTTCAATTAGATAGTTCTTGATAATAAAGTGCTGGTGATATTTTTTCTCTAGATAGGCGCGCATTTCAGCCTGAGCTTGATGAGCCTCTATAAGGTACTTAATATGAAATATACCGATCAATGTACCAGTTAATAGAAGTATGACGCATGTCGGAATAATGATAACGCGGAGGATACCACGAAAAAGAATGGTGCGAAAGCTTAGTTTGGTGTTATTATTTAGTTCCTTCTTGGACATATTCTCTTCCCCCAACAACCCCTATTTTTTGGCTACGCGACTATTATAGCGCAAATACAGAACTATTGAGTTATTCTTCTTTTGAAAGTCGTAGCGTTGATGAGATGTCAAGGTATGAGAGAAGAGAGGGGTTTGCGTTCGAGAGAAATATATCCATCGCTGTGGCGATAATTGTCAATTTTTCCCTGTTTTATGAGCGCCTCAATGGTGGCTTCTCGCGACTAAAAGCAAAACTACTTAGGGATGTACTGTAAGATAATGAGCTTAATGCCAAGCATTGTTCTATTTTCATGGCTTTTTCTCCTTCATTTCGATATATTTCCCTACATCCTGCGGCGAGTGTATACCGCGTATACTTGTTTCTTCGACTAATGCAGCATATACCATGGGGTTCTCATAATTAATAGATAGCGACACACCGAACTCTCGCAGCTTGATGATTATCTGGTATATCTGTGCGGCTACATCATTATGGACAACCCTACTCTTTATACGCACAGCGACATGTATATCTTTACCAAATCGCTGGAAGGCATCACGATACAATGGTATTTCTTTTCCTATCCTTTGGTTTACTGCAGGTATACTGTAGACTTCTATCGATGCGAGCGATGTGTCGGCACCAAATACGTTTTGTATCATAGGATCAATATTCTTTTTGAGGTGTTTTGCCCATGTTATATCGGGGTATCCATCCCAATAGTTATTACTGTATGGACCGTCCCCAGGAAAACCCTTCACCATAAATCGAATCGTGTGGTCACTTTTAGCATACGCCTCAGCCTTAGCAACACCATCTACTCCAAGGCCAGCTCCCTCGATTCGATAATTCTCTACTACAAATTCTTGGCCATACTTACGTTTGAGGTATGACCGCATATGTGATTGAGCAATATGATCAGCAATGGTAGATTTTGTGTAAAATATACCAAATATTACCAACATGATAACTGTCGGAATGATAATCATGTAGAGAACACCACGGAAGATGATAGTGCGAAAGCTTAGTTTGCCGTTGTCACTTAGTTTCTTCTTGCGCATATTTTCTACCCTCGCCCCCCTACTCTCTGACTATTCTAGCACTAATATAGAACTTATAATTTTCCCTTTTAAGCGTTATATCATCCAGATGCCACATGACGAACAGTCTCTATTCCACTCCTCATTCCTTATCAATCACCTCAATCATCAGTTTTTCTTCTGTTTTACCATGCTCACTCGATGGCCGAAGCTCTGTATCGTGGCGCTTTGGTGGTGTGTTGATATCCTTTCTATCGTCTGCTCGTTCTCCTGCATATTGTTGGCGTGAATGAGCAATCACTGCCTGCTGCACGGCATCACTCCCAGAGCTTGTTAGTAGTAGCGTCTCACCAGAAAGGGGCTCCTGGGCGTGCACTGCTGCAAGGCAAGCATAGTACTGATGGGCTGGCAAACAACTAATCTCCCCTGCCTCAATAAAGGGCCAAAACAGTGGTAGCAGGCGCTGCTCGTCTTGTGGGCTGCCGGTTCGAAAGCAAATGATCGTACCGACATTTGCAAGGATAATATTTACCGTCTGTTGGTCGCGTTGTTGTGCGGTCGATTGTTCTGCCATAATCATAAAAACACCGTATTTGCGACTTTCTGACAGCATCTGCACAAAAGACGTGGTAGCAAAATTCTGAAATTCATCAACATAAATATAAAACGGGCGACGCTGTACTTGTGGCATGCGTGCTCGACGCAAGCTCGCCAATTGGAGTTTTGCAAGGATCGTCACACCAAAGAGCTCCGCAGTATCTTCACCGAGTCGTCCTTTCGAAACATTGCATACGAGAACTTTGCCAGAGTTGATAATATCATCAAAATCTATCGTCGACTTTGGTTGCTCAAGAATGCGCTTAGCTGAAGCAGAGAACAAGAAACGACCAATTTTTGCTGTAATCCCCGCTGTCATCTTTACCTTTTGCATACCACCAGCTTTACCAAATTCTTGCTCCCAAAAGCTAGCTAAATCCTTATTTGTAAGTGTCTTGATGACACGCCGTCGATACTGATTATTATTCAGCAGTTCAAACACAGTAAAGAGTGTTGCGTCCTTTTGTGTGAGTGCGGTCTGCACTGCATTACGCAAGACATATTCGATACGATGGCCTCCGGCGTCATCATCGCTAAAAAGCTTGCGAAACACCGAAACAACTGACTCAGTAATGAGATCCTTTTCTCGAAGCAAAGCAGTTCCCTCGAGTCCTGGTGGTATCTCGAGAAGGTTAAGACCAAGTGGATAGGCCAGATCATCTGGATTAAAATAGACAACATCCTTTATGCGTTTTGGTGGAACGTAGCGCAGCATCGTTTCTGCCATATCACCATGCGGATCAATAATTGCAAGCCCCTTACCTTGTTCCATATCCTGTACAATCTGATATTGCAACATGGTTGTCTTGCCACTACCTGTTCCTCCAACGATATACTGGTGACGAGCACGTTCCGCCTCGGTAAGGCCAATTGGTGTCTCAATGCCATGATGACGATTGAGGCCAATTACAACCGAAAAATCTGGATGGTCTTTGAGAGAAATTGGTGCTGATAGCGTGCGACTCAATGATACGATACGGTTGTCTACCTGACTACTGTCATGCGGCACAAAGTGGTAGAGGCTTGCCAGCTCGGTTGAAGCAAGTGTGAGCGTGTTCCACGGCATAAATGATGGTAATCGGTTGACTGCATTATACCGCCGTATTGTTGCCAGAATAGGTATGTTGTATGTTGCTTTAAGCAGCTGATGTGGCGGCGCACTATAGCCAGCCATAGCGGTTTTCAACACTTCGGCATAGCGTTTTGCATCAGGGCTTGTCACTAAGATGCGCACATTGGCACGAAAGAGTGGCTTGGTCACTTTCTGGTAAATACTTTGCATCATTGCAAGCTCAAAGGTACCACGTGCCCATGGCCGGTCGCGGTCAATCCACGGCTGGGAGCGTTGCACCGTATGATGATGGCTCGCTGTAAGATGGCTTGTAATATCGCTCACTATACTTGCACCTATACCGGTTATCATTTTAAGCAGCGCCATTAGCTTCCCTCCGCCGCTCAACCTGTCGCGATAATTATCCTGCAGAATATTTTCATTATGCATCAGTCTCTCTGCCGCTCGCTCCGCTCCACGTACCTGAGTTGGCGAGAAAACAAGCTGAAAAGTAATCTCCTCCTCGTCGCTCAGACCAGTCATTGCATGCATTGCATGAATCACGTAGCTCAGTGGGTCTCTTTGTTGGGATGTTGTGAGAAGTGTTAGTGGTAGCGTATAGTGGCCAGTCTCGCGAAATTCAACCACCAGCGTTGGCTTCGTGATGCTTCGTGTGATCTCGCGCACTTTTGCTTCAGGGAGATGTGTCATGATAGCTTTCTGCAGGGCTTGCATTTTTGCATGCTCAACCTGCACAAGATAGCGAACACCACTCTGGCGCGTCGCAACAATCTCACAACTCAGTACTGACACGCGGCGCACTATACGCTCACCATATGACCGAGCTGCTGCAAATCCATGAATGACGGTAAAGAATTGTTCAACTGCTTCTGGTGTTTTTGTTGCTGTGGCTGGTGGCGTTATTTCGAGCCACACAAGCGATCGACGCATCAGATAGCGGCGGTTGTTGATATACCACAGGATGATAACAAGACACCACACCACTCCTCCCCCGATAAGTACACAAACACCTAGCGTGGCATACCATACGATGTCATGTGCGATGGAAGCTGTGGCGTCCATGATGATGCTCCTGTCTTAGTGTGAATAAAATGAGCAGATTGGGCTGCATCTTTTGGGAACGTGCGCCGGGAGACAACATTAAACGTTGGTGCATTCATCTCAGAAATTGTCCATTCACCTGCTCCATCATCAACGTTAACGACATAAGCAACGTGACCATAGCCGCCCTCATCCGTTTGGTAGACTGCACCAACTGCTGGCGTCTGATCAACAACATACCCATCGCGCCTCGCATAATCGTCCCAGGTGTTAGCATTGCCCCATGTTGTTGGGATGGGACTGCCAGCCCACTTGCGCATTGCATACGCCCACCAGGTACAGTTCCCCCATGCATAGGTGTTGTCTGGCATTGCCTCGCCACGATAAAAACCTTGTTTTTCGGCTGCATGTGCGCTTGGTGTATGCGCAAGAAAAGATACTGTTGGCGCACCCAAAGAAAGTACGCTGATGATTGGTAGAAGAAATAGCATTGCAATCGTCACGATACTGAGGAGAATCAACCGCCGCACTCGAAAGCCAACACCAAAACGAAGTACCTGCATAATCACACCAATCATGTGTCATATACCTCTGCCGGGTCAGTTGTAATACACGGGTGCTCATGCTCAGCTGCGACAATTCTGACAGCAACATGTTGTTGATCGGCAATCAGCAGTGCATCACCTCGCTCGCACGTCAATAAAAAGCTATGCTCATATTCACTCAATCCAAACTCGTCAACCACACCCTTGATTGTCGTTGTATCTTGGCGCATCAAGATCCGCATTGCACTTTGCGACGCAATAGCACGCCCGTATTCATTATGGAGAAAGTCGTTCGCTTGCTGCGAAATTATCGAGACGCCTAGGTAATATTTGCGAGCACGCCGCACCAGTCCAGCGACAAATCGTGCTGATTCTTCATGTTGCAACAGAAGCCAGCCTTCATCAATCACCAGCAAATGCTTTGCCGGGTGCGCCATCACACAGTGATTAACAAAATGAGCAATGATCAGCATCATGATCTGACGAAGATTTTCTGGCATATCCTTGATGTCAAACACTACTAAGCGGTTATCAAGGGTAACATTCGTGGGTTCATTAAATACATGGGCCAGCGAACCAGAGATATACTTCTCAAGCTTCTCGCATAGTTTTGTTTGGCGACGCTTGCGCAGCTCTGCATAGAGGTCTGCAAGCAGTGGTGGTTGCTGCTTTGCCTTTTTATAAATTCCAACAAGTGCTTTATCAACCGCTGCTTTTTCGCGAGCCGATAAACCCTCAACCATCAGACTAATAATCTCCATCACATCTTGCATATGCTCTGCACTACCGTCGGTGTCGCGATAAGTTGTTGCCGTATCAAATGGATTGATCTTTTGCTTACTTCGTGTCGATAGCTTTATGTATGTGCCGTGACATGACTCCGTCAGTCGCTGGTATTCTCGCTCAGGGTCAATCACAATTACTCGCGTTCCCTGCATCAACTGGCGAATAATTTCCACCTTCGTTGTGTAGCTTTTACCTGCGCCAGATTGAGCAAACGTAATCGAATTTGCATTCGGCAAGCAAAATCGATCAACAATGACCAGCGAGTTATTTGACGCATTCACTCCATACAAAATACCCGTCTCATGGACTAATTCTGACGACATAAACGGAAACGTCAGAGCTGCGCTTGAGCTATCGAGATTCCGTCTTTGCGCCAGCTGGTCATCACCACGTGGCATAATAGCCTGCAGCGCTTCAAGCTGTTGGTAGCGAGCCACTTTTGCATAAAATAGCTGCGCTGATAGATTTGCTTCGAGAAGCCGTGTTGTTTTGTCCAGTTCCGCTTTACTGTCGGCTCGGACACACACATACACCGCAAGCTGAAACAATTTCTCTTGCCCACGCTGAATTTTATCGCGCAGCTCAATCGCCGACTCAAGCGGATCACTAATTTCGGAGCCAACAATTTTGCCATCGCGCACCATTGCTCGACGCATTGACTCAAGCTCGGTAATCTTGCGCTGCAGCTTTGGTAAGGCGACATGCGCATTAACCTCGTGGAGGTGGTAGCTCATATCGCTATCATGATGAAACGTTATCAGGCTATCCATCCAGCCTGAGCTAGCAACGAATGGATAGCCAACAATAGCAAGCGTGCGCATATAAACACCATCAATGCATACATAGTCAGCCTGTTCTTGTAATCCAGCATACGTTATGACATCAATCATATCTTGTTCACCAAAGAGAATGTCTCGTTCGTGTTGCTGCGCAGTACGCTTCTTTGGTTGGAGCTGCACCTGTGCTTGGAGCCAACTGACCAGTTTTGTAAAACACTTCGTCATGATACTTTCTCCTTTTGTACAATTGTCTGGTAAATCATACGAAGTGCTTGCTCGGTCAGTGGCTGCGTTTTTGCCTGTATCGGGCTATAAAAGCTATAAAATAATTCAAGCACTGCCAAACTATCAAGCGGATATGCTCGCATACCCAGGCGCGCCATGCCTTTTGCAAGGATATCAGCTCGAAGCAGGAGTTGCTCACGAATAAATGAGTCATCTGCCTTCTCAGTTGGCTGGTATGGAATAACGATATAAAAGCGACGTGTCATAATGGTATTATTTGCAATCAGAGAACGGATGAATGCTCGGTAGCGTTGCAACTGCTCTTGATACATTGGTACTGTCTCAGCCTGCTGCTGTGCATGTAATTCAGCAAGATAGGCATTCATTGTGATCTTGCGGGTTCGCACAAGGATCTGAATTGGCCAGCTGATAGAGTTGAGAAAACTCTCATATGTATCAATAATCACATCTTGTTCTTCCTCACTCCGCAGCTCAAAGTTTACGGCCGATACCGATACAATCATTCGATACCGTCTGCCCGGTAATTCCAACACTCCATCCTGCACACCCTGTATTGCAATTTGCTGGCGAGCACTCGCTTTCTTAGTTGACTTGTGTAATCCGAACATGAACGCCTCCTTTTGTATCAGTTGCTATGCGTATGTGAGCCGCGGGGTCATCAATCACAGCACGAGCTTTGGCTCTCGCCGACACATCAAGATGAACTGACTGACGGCGACTCACTGTACGAGGTGATGCGTGTGCTGGCATATGCGCTTGGTCGTCTATATCTATGTCTTTGCCTCTCTGGCGATATGCCGTCGTATTTTTATCCGCAACATAATACATTGGACGCTGGTTATAGCGAACAATTATACCAACCCAGTGAGCGAGAATGACTCCCCTGACCCGTATCGACAATGTGCTACCAACCACCAACACAGCCGCTATGATGCCATATTTATACCACGCTTCACCCATCATTGGCGGCAACACAACAAACACCCCAGCTCCACATACTATGGCACTCACTAAAATAAGGATTTGCATAAAACCAAGACAACCGATGATTCGATCCTCTACCGTGGTAACTTGAGCTGGGACAACTGATACCCTCATCATTTTCTCCCTTTTTCTTGTGGCGATACACGCTGATGCGATGGCGTATCACGCTGCACTCGTTTCGTCGCGTACACAGACGATGGTGTGCGAAGTGACTGATGGACTGGTTGCGCTTTTGTTGATGGTACAGTTACTTGTGTCATCTTTGGCCGTAATGCAGTACGTATTCGTGTCTTCGCCATAAAGGTTTTCTGCCTCACCCGCGCCATTGTTCGCTGCGCAAGCATTGAATGAGGTCCAGCCACATAGTTGATACCATTGATAAACTGTCCGCCAAGCTGCTTCATCGAACGAGCACCCATACCAACATAGCTCAGTTGCAGCATCACCCCCTGCACTTTGAGCAGCATCACAATCGTCGCAATTCCAGTGACAATTGCCATTAGGACACCACTCCCTTGTGGCGCTTGAGCAAGGCCGACTAGCAGCGACGAGGCTAACTGCAAAATAACAACATGAATAAAAATAACGAATATCGTTGTCAAGTATGTTTTGAGGGCAGTCTCAGCAAAATCACGAAACCCTGGCACGAGC
>CALICZ010000014.1 GCA_938049075.1 uncultured Candidatus Saccharibacteria bacterium | reverse complement strand
GAGCAACGCGTTTACACCGCGTCGGTCGTCGGTTCGAGTCCGGCCGGGTCCACCACAAGCTCTGTATACGAACCCTTGACCTGAGTAACAGGGGCAGGAGCCAAATCATTACCTGAATTGCATCGACGACGCCCGTCCACATTGTGGACGGGCGTTCTTGTTGTGGGGGCTGCGCCGTGTGGGTTGTCCACCTCGCGCCTCTCCGTTGCCTGGTCAGACGTAGCGTTCTGCTGGCTCGCGACTCCCATCGCCGCTTGCTGCGCCGCTCGCCGTAGCTGTTGGCTACCGAGTTGGTCGAAGGGTGAGGCCAGCTCCCCGGTGGCGTTGGTATGGCTGGCGTGGTCGATGATGGAGATGGTGCTGCAGCGCGCCACATGCATCGAGCCTGGCTGCGCTTCACCGTCGCCACTCTGAGTCACTGAGCCGCCCGACTGGCCGCCAGCAGCCTCACCGCGAGAAGAGGCCGCGCTCTTCGCCGTCTTCTCACCACCCTGCGTGGCAGCCGCCTGCCTACCAGCTCCACCTCGTCGCCCTGCCTTCAGACTCGTCTGCAGCGCCGGTGGTGGGATGATGGGGTGGCCATCTTCATCTACCGCTGGATTGACGAGGATGCGTTCGAAGAACACTTGATTCAGCAGCTTCTTCAGGCGATCCGGTGCCGCCAGATACAGCCGCTGGCAGTCCTCCAGCAGGTCGAGCGCCTGGGTGAGATGCTGCTCCACCAGAGCGGCGTCGGCCGTGTAGCCGTCTAGTTCGCGCTGGATGGCAAGGATGCTGCTGGTTAGTTGGTCTTGTTCCTTTTTGGGTAGGGTTTTCGCTGAAATATTAGGTTCACAGCGTTAGGGTTGAGAAGTGGCCAGTACAATAGCAGGTACTTACATTCTATTGGATTGCTGGGTGAGATGTAGGAAAGGGTATGAGTGAAATAGTAACTGACAAGCTATTATTGTCCTAAAAACGGCTGCTCATTGTAGTGCACAGTGTTGTTAAAGAGAAACATAACTGGCGAGCAATGGCGACGTGGCTTGTGAGCGATAGCCCTCTGGTGTATCGCAAAAGATTACTGATAAGCATCCTCACACCTCTGATCGCGAGGCTGCTGCGGCATGCAATCGAGCGAGCACTCATCAAGAATAATATTTTCTACAAAAATCGC
This sequence comes from uncultured Candidatus Saccharibacteria bacterium, assembly GCA_938049075.1. GTDB lineage: Bacteria > Patescibacteriota > Saccharimonadia > Saccharimonadales > Saccharimonadaceae > Saccharimonas. Next base: position 420 of record CALICZ010000014.1, on the reverse strand, counting down.
CCAAAAAAGCCTTGCCAAACGCCGATGATTCGTGTAAACTTAATTCCAGTGAGCGCATGTTCGGCAACGAACCTCTGGCAAGAGGCAAGAGGGTAATGATGGAGTGGGTACGATAATCATTGCCAAAACTACAACGAAAAGCTACTTTACACAGGGTAGCCCAAGTGGTAGAATAGACAAAGTTGCGAGTTTGAGCACAGGCAGACAGACATCATACCAATGGTGTTCGCAGGTGTGTGCTTACAACAAGACACATGCAGTTTAACAATTTAGTGATGTAAGAAAATAACGATTGACGGCACTATCAGTTGGTCTATACCAATTGCTAGTTAAGTCAATGCATAAAAAGGTACTCAAGGGCACACAATGGATGCCTAGACGTATATTACCGATGAAGGACGTGGAAGACTGCGATAAGCT
>CALICZ010000013.1 GCA_938049075.1 uncultured Candidatus Saccharibacteria bacterium | reverse complement strand
TACGGCAGCTTCGTGATGCTGTTGTTGCGATTCGCGCGGATAAATTGCCCGACCCACGCGCTATGCCAAACACGGGATCGTTCTTTAAAAACGCTATTATCCCGCACGAAACCTACGAGCATATTGCCGCTGACTATCCCAACATGCCACATTATGATCTACCAGATGGCAATGTGAAAATTCCAACCGGTTGGTTGATTGAACAGTCGGGGCTAAAGGGTGTGCTGTATCGTGGTATGTGCGTCTACGATAAAAATGCGCTTGTACTTGTTAACGAATCAGCGAGAAGCTACGACGATCTCGCGGCAGCACGACAGCATATTATTGATACGGTGCAAGCAAAATTCGACATCATCATTCAGCAAGAGCCACTTGAGATCTCGTACTGAAAAAAGAACTATTTTTATTTTGTCATAAGCATCATATAATAGTATTATGCATGGGCAATCGCGAGGATTTAGTCTAATAGAGGTAATGACGATTGTGACGGTTATTGGCATTCTGGCGACGATTATCATCGTATCAACAACGGGTGTTGCTAGGATTTCGCGAGACAATCAACGTCAGCTTAATGTGGATACTATTGCTGAACGGCTTGAGCTGTACTATAAATTGCACACTTCTACTGCTGGGCGTAGTTATCCTGTTAAACAGGACATGCAAACAAAAGCTCAAGAAATTGTTAGTGATAATGAAGCGCTTATTGCACCAGGCAGGATCAGCAATAGTTTAGTTGCTACAGATACAACAGGCGAGCCGATGGTAAGCATAAGTGAATATGTTTACCAAGTGTTTAACGCTGATGATAATATTTGCACGAGTATTCCTTGTGTGCGCTTTGTGCTGTATTATCGCACTGAATCAGATAACGCTATCCACAAAGTAGAGAGTTTGCATCAGCAATGAGATGTGCGCATGAAAAAGGTTTTACGATCGTTGAGGTGGCCATCACATTGCTTGTAGTGTCGGTGCTTGTTGTTGGCATCATACGTCTGCAGATGAGCGTGAGCCAACTATCTATTCAGCAGGTTCAGTATCGTATCGCGAGCGATATAGCATATAACAATTTACGTAGGTATGTTAATGAGAACCCGCCAACGTGGTTTGTGTGCGAAGTTGTTGGCGGTGCTGCGAAACCTAAAACGCTCA
>CALICZ010000012.1 GCA_938049075.1 uncultured Candidatus Saccharibacteria bacterium | reverse complement strand
ATTTGAGTCTTTCCACTTTTTAGCGATTTTATCAATTAAATCAAGTTCACCTGTAGATAGATACTGGGGCGGTGTATCTTGCGCAGACCTCGTCAGGTTGAGCCATTGCGCCTCATCGCCGACCTCAAGCGAAACTTTACCCTCATCTATAAGCTCATCGACAACACGAAAATACTGGTCAGGCACTGGACCATACTGCAAGCGGCGGTACTTCATGCCACTCATCGGCTGCAAATGCTCGTAGTACCATGCAAAATCAGCAAGATAGATAAGTTTTGCGAGCAGCGTCTTTGTCGCACTTTTACCTGCATATTTCGTATAGCGACGCAGGGTTTCCACTATCATTTCGCGGTATTTCTCATAATCTGGGATTTCTTGTGATAAAAGGTCAATGATATCGACACCAAGAAAATCAGCAAGTTTGCCAAGTTCTTCACTGCTCAGCTCGCGCTCGCCTTTTTCAGTTGCCACAACACTACTGCGACTCACGCCAATCGCTTTTGCTATATCGTCTTGTGATAACCCATAGATTGCTCGGAGTTCGCGCAGATTCTTTTTAAGAGTCATACTGCTTCCTTTCACTTATACGTCCAGCATACTACATCGCACGTGGATATGTCAATATTACGACGATTTGTTTATATAATTGACATATGAGTGATCACATCAGACCCAGATAAGGACGGCAACCACAGACTCTAGCATCCGCAATACCTCGTATCGTTCTTTGTCCCTATTACTAAAGATGACAAAACTGGTGAACTACAGAATATCAGAATATACTCAAAAAAGTGTTTCGTGGCTCAAAGCATATCAAAATAAAGTGAAGTCTATTCGGCAGATACTCGTCGTGCTCCTTTTGCTCGATGAATAGCACCGTGTCATCTTTGATAAGTAGTTGGTCGACATCAACCAGTAAGTCGAGAGCAATGCGTGGTACCTTGGCTTCGAGCTTGCCCGATACAAGTGTTTCATCGAGGTATTTCTTTGCTACTTCTACATAGGTATCGTCGCGCTCAATACCAATATATTCACGTCCTAGTTCTTTTACGGCAACTGCGGTTGTACCGCTACCGATGGTAGTGACTATCATGCAGTATCTTAGCGATCTCAAATACCCTCCTCAAAACTATCAAGACATGACAATCGACGGCGGTGGGTTCACGGAGTTTGGTGAATTATTTCGCCAACTCCGCTCGCACTGGGTTAAAGTTGAGTTTTTCCAAGAATATGATGAGACAGGGTCAAAAGCCTATGAATCATTCATACAGGGTGACTATGACGATGCCAAACGACGCGTTACAAAGGATGTGAAGTCCCAATGGGTATATGAACATTCCAAGCAATACAATGTCAGTATGACGCGTATTCGCGTTGTCAAGTATCCAATCTCTCGTTACCTTCTCCGCTTTGAATACCATGCGTACGTTGCCGACGAGGAGATGGGTGAACAAATTTTTGTCGTACCGTGGTCTGAAATTTCAAACGTTATCTCAAAAACTGGCATTTCTGACTATCTTGTATTCGACGGGAAAAAAGTGGTTGCTTTGCTCTATGACGAGTATTCATCGACAGTACAAGAGGCTCGTCTTGTCGAATCTCAGAAAGAGATTGCACGTTACATTGCTATGACTCAGTTTCTTCTCGAACACAGTGTGCCGCTTAAGCAGAGTGAATTAGCACGCATCGCTACAACGCGACGTAATGCAACCATCTAGAGAGATTCCCCTTCTGGTATTGGTACATAAGTTCTAGATTGGCGTGCAGCTACGCGTAAGAGGGATGTAGAATCACTTGCTGCATCGTTGGTCGGGTATGTCTGAAGGCCCATGAAGCGTTGGCCGATGGTTTTGACGACCAATCCCCTGTTTGCCAGTAAGCTCATCTGCTTTAAACCACGTAGGCACTGCCAGTACTGTCGCTTTTTCTGCCAGCGCTCTTCTGGCTGGTGTCATGTATGTATCAGCGGTTTCATCAGTTTGCGGGCGCGCATTACTCACCGCTACTTCGCCAGTTGGTGGAAAGGGGGTAATTTTACTCCCCGGATAGCTGTCTGCTGGTCCTCTCCTATAGTTAGTTGTCACAAATCCGCCGTGCGTGTTATTCATGGTTATGGTCTCCTTTTTTGTTATGATGCTAGATATTCCGCAGTCTCTTCGGTGATAAGCTGGTTCAATACGACGTCAAATTCTTCGCTATACTTCCAACCAGCAAGCGTCAGCATGTTAAAGCCTATGTAGCATGTATCAAGATCGATATCACTGTAGCGCTGGTACTCCATGACGTCTATAAGCACACGACGGACAAGCTCTGGCGTTAGTTGAGCAGCTGTTGATTCCTCATTATCTGGGCTAGGTGATCCTGCTTCAGGTAAGCCTGTCTGTATCTTCTCTGCAACATCAGCAGCAAAATCCATTGCCGTATTGGTCTGGATTGCGTATGCATAACGCTGACGCCCATCAACTGCAGCGTGAGCAGCGTGCTCTTGTTGTTGGCAGCGCCTGCGCAGATCGCGCCAGCGTTGCTGAGCTGACTCATCACAAAAGACAAGGGATGCATCAGTCCTGCGCTGCCGTTCGTGTTCACGGGTCAGTGCTGTTTTTGAATCATTTTTACTGGGAATCTCAGGGTCTTTCATGCCAATACTATAGCATGTGGTTGCATATCTGTATAGTATCCACGCTCGTTTTTAACTGGGGTAGAAATTTACTCTTGGTCCACTGCTAGTCCCTGCCGAATCTGAGCGGCGCGCGTCTCCCCCACCACTGCCGCCAGCTCTGCTTGGCTGGCGCGCATGATACCGCGCACACTGCCAAACTGCCGCAGCAGTTTTTGCTTCGTTTTGGGGCCAACGCCAGGAATACTATCGAGCGCACTTTTTACGCCGGCTTTGCGCTGCAACGCTGTGTGGTAGCTCACGGCAAAGCGATGTGACTCATCACGGATCCGCTGAAAGAGCTTGGTAATGTCACTGGCTGCAAGCGGCGGAGTGGCCACCTGGCTGGTACTACTAGCTGGCTGCTCATGCACGGCAGAGGCAGCATGGGCCGTCTCTGGCTCATACACCGCGGCACTACCTCGCAAATTCTTGGAGTGCGCACCAGCGTTGCGCTGCCCCGGATGGAGATTGATCACATAGACATCGCCATCCTCGTAGACGGTAATACCGCTCGATCGCTCGGCTTGCAGCTGGTGAATATACGCCAGTCCCACCTGCGAGCCAGTTTTGTGTATCAGGATCTCTTCCTCGCGCTTGGCAATGCTGATGATCGGCACACGTACCCCACGCGCATCACGAGCCGCAATTGCTGCTGCTAGCTGGCCTTTGCCACCGTCAATCAGGAGCAGGCTCGGCGTACCCCAGCTCTTGATATGGCGCTCACTGAGGCGGCGAAAGATGACGTCGTGCATATTACCAGTGTCGTCGTTTTTTTCGCTGACTTTGAACTTGCGGTACTCGGCCCGGTCACTGACGCCATTGCGAAACACCACCATGCTCGCCACCACCTGGCGGCCGCTCATGTGACTGATATCGTAGCCTTCAATGCGCGTTGGTTCGCCGGCTAGCCCCAGCAGCGTGGCAAGATCCGCCAATGCTCGATCCTTACTAATGGCCAAAAATTCCTTATCACCAAACATCACCCGGCGCTGCAGCTCCTGCATGGCGCGCAGCTTGTTGCGCAGCTGGGCGGCCCGCTCAAATTCGTGCAGCCCCGCGGCCGTCTTCATATCGCGCTCAAGCTCGGCAGCGATTGCTTTGCGGTTGCCTTTGATGTAGCTAATCAGCGTGCGCAGGTTGGCTTTGTAGGCCTGCGAGCCGTCGCTGATTTTGGGGCTCAGGCCTAAATCTTCGTCCAGCTTTGATTGCCCAGGGCGGCGCTCGTGCGTTAGGTACGGGAAGATTGGCCGCAGGTAGCGCAGGGCTTTTTTGAGCGCAAAGCCATTATAGAAGGGGCCGTAATAATCAGAGCCATCGTCCGCCGGGTTGCGCGTAAAGCTCACTACTGGCCACTGGCTCTTCATGTTGATTCGCACAAAGGTCTGCGATTTATCATCGCGCAGCAGCACATTGTAGCGTGGCATGTAGCGCTTGATCATCTCGCTCTCTAGAAAGAGAGCGTCTACTTCGCTTTCGGTCTCAATCCAATCCGTATCGTGGATCTCCGCCACCAGCGCCATGGTCTTGTTATCCCGCCCGCGCGAATCTTGAAAATACTGCCGTACTCGGTTGCGCAGCACTGCTGCCTTGCCCACATAAATCACCTCCCCGCTCACCGACTTATGAAAGTATACCCCTGGACTGCGGGGCAGTGTTTTGAGCTTGGCGTGGAGGGCGGCGTTCATACTTTCTATTATAGCGCGAAGCTACTGTTTGCCAGTAAATGGCCGAAGCAAACTATCGTGCTCACCTTGAGCAAGCTTAACAGCCCATTCTCTCGTTTCAAGATCTGCCAAAAGGTGTGCTTTGAGTGCAGTTAAACCAAGTTTTTGTCGCGCCTGTTTGACCTTCTCTGCTTGCTCAAGAAAGGCAAAATATTGCTCGCGATATTCCTTTGGGACATCGCTGATCTTGCCATTTGGCATGACAACGTTCGTGAGCCCTGTTAGTTTCTCTTCGTCCTTTTTGCGCACACCAGTAATCGATCGATTCATATACGCACCGAGCTGAGCAACAGGGCCAAGAATAGTACAAACCGTTTCGCCGTCTTGCTCAATACGCCAAGGGTCAAGGCTCTCGAGCGGAATCTTCGTTTCGCTGCCAGCAAGACGCCAGTAAAGTTCCCTTTCACCCCCGTTACCCTCTTTGAGGTAGCGATCACCAGTGAAGTGGCTCAAACCTTTGAGTGTATTCATCAGCGGAGTGCCATATGGCTTGAGGCCAAATGCCGAAGGGACAAGCAGTCCACCCAGCGCATCTTCCATCTCGTCTCGATATGCTGTTACTGTATCTGTCGTATGCACTAATGTGTCGAGATCTCGCACTGTGCCATTATTCTCACGCCGCCGCGGTAGGTAGATATTACCAATCCGCACCACACGATCATCCCAATCGATCTCCTCAGCATGAGTGACTGCGTGCAAACCAAGCCCACCAACCACAGTATAGGGAGCATCTCCCACGTCTTCCATCCGATTGTGAAAATCTGCGGCAACTAATGTGAAATATGAATTGTCTAGGGTTGTTTCTGGGGATCGTCTCATACACCTTGTTATAGCATACTATTGCAATGAGAGAAAGTATTATCATGAAATGAATGGCCCCTGTTGTGGCCGTTCTGAGCTTGTTTGCTGATTATTTTATCTTTGTTCGATGGTCTTGTTATTTTTATTAATTCGTGCTGTAATATATTCTATGTATACCGCCATGACGATTGGGTCGAGAGGATCGGCCAAGCTCGATATTATATCGTTTCGGGAATTATCTGAAGCAGATCAATCTACTGCTGCCAAGCGCGTTGCGGCAATGATTGCGAATCGCGACAAAGAAGGTGCGCTCATGATCGAAGTCACGCCCGAAGAAATTCTTGCTAAGCATCTTGGGGTGCTTGCTTGTCTTTCGTTGGATGCTCGTAAGCCGCGCATCGTCGGCTATGCTGGCATCCTCGAGCCAGTAATGCACCGCCCAAATGGTAGTCATGAGTCACAAGCAATGGCTGAGGTAGGTAGTTTAATCGTCGATCGTGATTACCAACAGCGCGGTATTGGCCATGTATTATTCCGTGCTGCGACTCATGCAGCGCAAGAAGAGGAGATTATCCCTTATGCCTTCTGCAATAGCAACAGCCTGTCAATCGCCCAGTCGAGTGGCTATCGCAGGGCTGCCCCTGGCGATATCCCAGAAAGTGCCTACGATTTATGCGCCCAATGTCCAAGCAATCCACTCGCTCAGAATGGCACACGTGTCGGCATGACCCCTCGCGACCTCCCCCGCTGCTGTGATACAGTAATGGTATATGATGCCAACCAACCGACACGAAACCACACCACTGTCTGATGCGATCACTCAGACAGTCGACCTAACTAAGCAGCTTATTGCCATACCATCTGTCTCAGGCAATGAGGGACAGATATTAGCTGATATTGCCCGGTGGCTCATGCCTGTGTGTGATGATGTCATCACCAAGCCAGGCTTCACTGCTGGCGTGATTCGGGCAAGCCAGCAGCCCGCTCAACGCGCTGTGATACTCTGTGGGCATGTTGATACGGTTTCACCCGGTGATGTGTCTGCCTGGCAGTATAATCCATGGCAACCGTGGGTGACAGATGGCCGCCTCTATGGTCTTGGTGCGAGCGATATGAAGGCGGGTGTTGCTCTCCACATGACGGTCGCAGCCAAATACGCCCAGCAGCGCCGCGATGATCTTGACGTCTGGTGTGTTGCCGTTGCACACGAAGAGATAGATGGTGCTGGATCGGCCGCCTTTGCGCGGTATTTTTCACACGCCGCGCAATACGATGAAGCGAGTTGTATTATCGCTGAGCCAACTAGTGGGCAGATTGAGATTGGCCACCGAGGTAATCGCTTTGTCGAGCTGGTATTTGAGCGTGTATCAGGCCATGCATCG
>CALICZ010000011.1 GCA_938049075.1 uncultured Candidatus Saccharibacteria bacterium | reverse complement strand
CTATTCACCGCGCACCAACACATACAGTGACAGCGGAGGAGCCGATTGCATTTGCGACTGAGACAATCAAAGACAAGCAGCAGTTCATCGGTAGCAAAACAATTAAGCGAGTTGGCCAGCCAGGCATTCGCCGTTTGACCTATACAGTCGAGATGAAGGATGGTGCTGAGGTGCAACGCCGCCTAACAGCGCAAACAGTGGTAAAGCAGCCGACTGCGCAAGTAGAAGTAGTTGGGACCAAGCCTAAGAATCCATTGACGAAGAGCAAGGGTGCGCATCACTTTACTGACAGCAAAGGGGTGAGCCACCGCGAGACATACTACGATTTGCCGATGAACGTTGCCATGCGTAACTGTGGTGGCGGCACTTACACCATTCGCGGTGATGGGGCTAAGGTCGATAAAGACGGCTACATCCTCGTGGCGGCGAATTATAGCAACTACCCGCGCTGCTCGGTGGTTGAAACAAGCATGGGTCCAGGCAAAGTGTACGATACTGGTAGCTTTGCCACTAAACACCCACATGGCTTTGACCTCGCGACGGATTGGACGAAGGCAGACGGCAAGTAGATACTGCGCAGAATTCTGATATATTTATTGTGCCGCTGCGATGGTCTCAGCGTATAGTTGTTCGAACGTCTTCTTTTTACCCTGACCTCGTCCACCAAATCGTTTGCCACTCCGCCGCCGGAAATTTTTACCATGGTGCCGTTTTTCTGGGTTGTCTCGGGCTGATCGTGCTCGCCCAACAGCATCTGAGCGGTTGATCTCGCGCATAATAGAGGAAATATCACGCGAAGTCAGTGACGTGTGAGCGGCCTCATCAGATTGTTTTGTTGTGCGAGAACGACGTTTTGTTGCTGCTGACCGCACAGTGTGTTTAGTATGATGTTTCTTGGGCGGCGGTGCTTGTTCTTGCGTGGTGGGTTGGTTCTGAAAACCAGGAGTATAATCCATTAAGACGAGATCGCGTTTTGCGAGACATGCAAAGAGCTCGTCTTGGGCGTGGCTAGGCATATCAATGCCAAACTCATGATAGAGAACACTGATAACACGGCGTTTTGTGGGGCGCTGTGCTGGGTCAAGCTCTGTTACTAGTTGGTATACCATATCGGCAATAGCAGTTGTATCAGGAGTGATAGTGTGCTCATACACTGTGCTTATTTGACTATGATCAGCCAGCGTCGTTGCTGAGTGCTTGGTATCTAGGTTATTAAGTTGGTGAGTATCCGAGGAGTAAGGCGCATGTGTTAGTGGCTCGTGAGGTGGTGGTGTGTTGGGGTGAGACGGGCGCGTATCATGATCAGTATCCGGACGGGTATCGACTACGACGACGGCGGGGTTGAGCTGATATGTGCGCCCACGCCGTTGGCCAAGTGCTTGTACAACAGGGGTTGACTCGTCTGTAAGCCAGGCAAGTTGTGATAGCAAAACGCGGGC
>CALICZ010000010.1 GCA_938049075.1 uncultured Candidatus Saccharibacteria bacterium | reverse complement strand
CAGCATCTGTGGGCTCATGGATACGACAAAGACCGTGCTGAATCGTTTGATGATGTAATGGCAAAGTCACCTGACATCGTTTGTCTGACAACACCAGTATGCTGTCGGGATGAGTACTGGGAGCGGCTTGCTCACGAACAGTGTTATATATTGGCAGAAAAGCCAGTCTGTGGCGACGACTTGTCGCTTCCATATTTTGATGCCGTCAACGATCGTTGCGTGGTTGATTTTCAGCTTCGTGGCCTCGAGCAATTTCAGATCGTTGCCAAGATGATCAACGAGGGCACGCTTGGTGATATTTGCTCAATTGATCTCTTTGAACGCACCGCTGCTTTACGGGCGGATTCGCTACCATCATGGATGACAACGCCAGATCTTGGCGGTGGACAGCGTATGGCAATGGGAAGTCACCTTCTTGACCTCGCCGTGTTCTTGCTCGGCGGCAACTATTCGAGCGTCCACGAGTTTCAATGCAGCGCAGAAACAAGGCGCGGGTCGTGGCGTGGAGCGATGCCAAAAGGACAGCGGCCATCTGACGAGTGCTTTGATTGTTCATTCGTAATGAATCAGGCACGTGTGGCGATACGCACGACATCGATCAGTAGGGCAACGCGCTCTCTCGAATTCCGCGTCGAGGGGACAGAAGGTGCGGCAGAATTCTGCTATCGTAACGGATCTGGTACTCTGCGACTATTCCACGAGAATGGTAGTGAGGTGTTGTACACCGACCAGGCTGCATCTGCAGTGCACACGCAGCCTTCTCACCCGCTCGATAACTCGGTCTTTCGCGTTGCATACAACAGATATTTTGCGTCAGTGTGCGAATGGGTTGAAGGCAAGGACTCGAGCATTCCGGCCTCATTGAGCGATGGGCTTGCAAATGCGAGATTGTTGCAAAAGAAATAATAACACTTGGTGGAGATAGAGGGACTCAAACCCTCGACCTCAGCAATGCGAATGCTGCGCTCTATCAACTGAGCTATATCCCCACGACTCCTTCTATTCAAGCACAAACGAGCGGGAGAATCAACCAGTAGCATTCCCGCTTGTTTCTGATAAAATAAGGATATGTTCAAAAAGTTTATCCAAAAGCGGCTCGAGACGTATGTGAGCCGGTATTTTCAAGCCCATCCAGAGGTCAAACTAATTGTTGTGGTGGGGAGCGTGGGCAAAACGAGCACTAAGCGAGCGGTGGCTACCTTGCTATCGCAGCGCTACCGTGTGCGCATGCTTGATAATAACCACAATACCAATCTCTCGGCGCCATGTGGTATTCTCGGCGTGACCTACCCTAGCAAGGTACACAGCATTGGTGCCTGGCTTAAGGTGTTTGCAGCGGCTCAGCGGCGGGTTGCTCAGCCAGCTGACGTCGATGTGATTGTCCAGGAGCTTGGCACTGATCGGCCAGGGGAGATTGCCGACTTTGGCCGCTACCTCCGGCCTGACCTCGCCTTGGTGACGGCAGTAACGCCAGAGCATATGGAGTTCTTTGGCTCGATTGAGGCGGTGGCGCAAGAGGAGCTCTCCGTGACGCAGTATGCACGCCGAGTGCTGATTAATCGTGATGATATTGAGGGGCGCTTTGCTGACCTGATTGCTACTCCACACTTTAGTACATATGGCACAACTGGCCTCGCTGAGTATCGCTTCGAACAGCAGAACTTTGATGCTGAGGTAGGCTATCGTGGGGGGATTATTGCTCCACCAAACATTGCTCAGCCATTCGCGGCGGCCATTAACGTGGTGGGTGAGCACAGCCTACGGCCAATCGTTGGTGCCGTCGCAGCGGCCTTGCTTTATGGCTGCACACCAGATGAAGTAGTGAAGGGCCTTGCGCTCATCAAACCTGTCCCCGGGCGGATGAACCCGCTGCTGGGCCTTGGCGATACAACAATTATCGACGATACATACAACTCCAGCCCGGCTGCGGCGCTGGCTGCACTGCAGACGCTCTATAGCTTTGCGCAGGCACCGCAGCGGATCGCTATCCTGGGTGATATGAATGAGCTGGGTGCCTCGAGCCAGGCCGAGCACGAGAAGCTGGGCATGGCCTGTGACTCACATTTGCTTGATTGGGTGGTGACGGTTGGCGGCGAGGCAGAGAAGTATCTTGCGCCCGCTGCCCGTCGGCGTGGCTGCCAGGTGAAGGTATGCCGTAATGCGATCGAGGCAGGGCAGTTTGTCCGTTCGGTGGCACGGCCTGGTGCAGTGATTCTTGCTAAGGGGTCACAAGGTGGAATCTTCCTTGAAGAGGCGGTTAAGATCCTCTGTGTCCTGAGCGAAGATACCGAGCTGGTGCGTCAATCGCTCGCTTGGCAGGCTATCAAAGCGCCGTATTTTTCGGAGTACGAGAACTTCTTTGACGGGCCAAGTCAGTAGCGCTGGTACGCGATTTATGGTATATTTGTAGTTATGAGACTAGTGTATTAAGCGGAGAACTATCTATGCCAACAGAGAAAAAACCAAAGGCAACCAAGCGCAACACAACGCGCAAGACGTCGCCAAAAAATGAGTCAGGACAAACTCCGGCCAAGGCTAATGAGTCAGCAACCCCAGCTGCAGAGCCAGCTCCAGTAGCCGAGTCTGCTACTCAGTCGATATCAGAGCAGCCAGCTCAGCCTCAATATCAACCACACATGACTCCAGGAGCTTTGCGTGCTCAACCAGCCAAGAAGTCTCATCTTGGGCTTATTCTTGGTCTTGTCGGTGGTAGTGCAGCTCTGCTGGCACTTATTGCTGGTGTGCTATTGTACTTCTTCTGGTATCAGAATCCGCACAAGGTGGTGACGGATGGCATTGCCAAACTCGTTGATGCCCGCGAAGCATCGTATAATATGAGCGGTGAAGGCAAGTCGACTAGTAGCACTGCAGGGTCATCAAAGTTTTCCTATAAAGTTACTCTCCAACACGGCAACCAAGCAGCTGGTGGCAACGGTGAAGTAACGATGAACATCCCGCAGGTTGGCCAGATGACCATCAAGGCACAGGTCTATATGGATCGCGAGGCAATGTACTTCCGGGCGGAGAACGTTAAGGATGCGTATGATAAGTACATTGACGCCATGGTTGACCGAATGATACAGAAACGTAGTAACTATTCTAGCATGACTGACGAAGAAAAAGATGCAGAGCGGAGTAAAATGCGTGACTATTACCATAAGCTCTTGGAAAAAGGATCGATGGCAGCCATCAAAAAAATCGATGGCAAATGGGTCAAGATGACGCAGGAAGATATGCTCAAGACAAGCTCGAACCGCACAACGACCAAGCAATGTACTGAAGCGATCAATGCTTTGTATGATGCCAAGGCGCGCAATGAGGTTGCAGCAGTACTTCACAAACATGGTGATGTCTTTACAGTAGAGAAGATGAATAAGCCAGCGCTCGATAACGGCGCAGTGGGCTACAAGGTGACGGTAGCGAGCCCGTCGAGCCACGAAGCACGCTCGCTCAGCCGTGATCTTGGCAATACCCGCGTTGGAGAGCTGCTTCGCCGTTGCAGCAATGCGACGTCGACTCGCGTGACAACA
>CALICZ010000009.1 GCA_938049075.1 uncultured Candidatus Saccharibacteria bacterium | reverse complement strand
CAGGAATGATGAAGATGACTCTGGAGTCGCCCAGGTCTACAGTTACTTTGTTAATCAGCAGATTTCCTTAGGTGACACACAAATCCTCGATCAGATCAATAATATACGCTGGTCTAATATACTCTACTTTCATTTTAGCAATAAAGATAAAGAAGCATAGCACGCAGTAGTATATTAAGCTTAGATATAGAATCTCTCGTCACATGGCAGAGATTCTGTATTTTAAAGAGTATATTTATTTTTATAGAGTTTTGCTAGATGATGACGTTCGCTAGTGAATATTTTGAGCGACATATTCGCGTAGTGCCTCGCGCCAGTCTTGGCTGATAAAGCCAGTCGCATGAAGTTTATCAAGGCTGAGGTCACTATTGAGCGGTCGTGGTGCGACGCCAGGCTTATTAGCAAAATACTCGGCGGTGGTTGTATCTGTTACTGGTAAGTCATCACGCCCTGCCAAGGCAAAGACCTGCCGCGTGATGTCTGCCCAGCTTACCAGTGGACCACTATTTGTTACATTGTAGGTACCGTATGGTGCCTTGTTCTCTACTAAGTAGTCAATCGCCCGTGCAATTTCTGGCGTGAAGCTCAGGCGGCCGATTTGGTCTGCTACTACTGTTGGTGCGATATTTTTTGCGGCCAAGCCGAGCATCGTTGTCACGAAGTTTTTACCGTCACCGATCACCCAGCTGGTGCGGACAATATAGTGCCGTGGCGTGGTGCTCGCAGCAATGTCGCCTGCTGCTTTGGATGCACCATAGACACTTAAAGGGCTAAATAGCTCATCTTCGGTATGCGGTGCTGTCTCACCATCAAAAACATAATCGCTCGACACATGAACCAAGGTAATGTCTCGCTCGGAGCAGATACGAGCAAGCTGTCCCACCGCTTGGGCATTAATGCGCCAGGCTGCTGCGCGGCCCTCCGATGTTTCTGCGCCGTCAACATTGGTATAAGCGGCAGTGTTGATGATTGTCTTAATGTCAGACCAGTCGAAGGTTGCAATAGCTGCTGCGTTGCAGAGGTCGAGCTCATTATGCCCAACCGCTCGAGCGCTAGGGTATTGCCGCTGCATTGCCTTGGCCAATTGCCCGTTGGCACCAATGATGAGGGTAGAGGTGTGATCTGTCATACAATCTTCCTTTCGTCTTATAATTCCATTGGCTGTACGTCGCGCAGGAGGGGGTGCGCAGCATCTTTGTCAGAGATGATCGCCTGATCTTTGCCAAGTGGCCACGCAATATCTAGCGCTGGGTCAAAGAGGTTAACAAAGGTATACTGCGCATCTGGTGACCAGTGGGCGTCAACCAGGTAGGTATATGCCACATTATCGTCCAGTGTCTGGTAACCATTTGCCACGCCCTTGGGTACAAACACCGCTGTGCCAGGATTAATTTCTACAGAGAATGTGTGGCCGAAGGTTGGGCCTTGGCGCACATCACACCATGCACCGAACACGCGGCCATTCGCGGTACTAATGAACTTGTTCCAGGGCTCAGCGTGTAGCCCACGTGTTGCACCAGCTTTGTCATTAAAGCTGATATTGTTTTGTACAATGGTAAAGGCAGGTAGCCCCAGCGCTTCCATCTTCTCCTTCTGGTAATTTTCTTTGAACCACCCACGGTTGTCACCATGGACAGGCAGTTTAATGACGAATAGCCCTGGAATTGGCGATTCAGTCACGGTAAGGTCGTTGTAGGTTGATGGGTCGAAATTCATGCGTTCTCCTTTCGCCATATATGATAATAATGGAGGCCAGCTAGTGTCTGGCAGTCGTTAATATCGCCTTGGGTAATAAGCTGGTTAATCTCCTCATGAGTGAAGAACCGCATATCGCTAAATACTTCATCTGATTGTTCTTTGTTGCCGCCAAAAGACAGGTCTCGTGCCAAGCACACCGCCATTTTCTCTGTCATTAGGCCGTTGCATACATATGCTTCACCGAGCTTCTCCCACGACTGGGCAACAATACCAGTCTCTTCCTCTAGCTCACGCTTGGAGGCGGTGAGCAGATCCTCGCCGTCACCACCGCCACCAGGCAATTCCCAGCCAAAGCTCTGCGATGGATAACGGAAGCCGCGCACCAGGTAGATTCGCTCATGCTCGTCGACAGCGACGACCATACACGAGTTTCGCGACTCCATATAACCATATACCCCCAGGTTGCCTGCGTGGTCTCGTGTTTGGTCTTCGTGGACGGTGATCCAGGGGTTTTGGTAGGCGATCTTGCTACTCACGCGAGTTTTACTGGGGGTGTCAGGCATTGGTTATTGTCCTTGCTTCGCGTAGGTTGCTTCTACAGCAGCTTTTTGGGCTTGCCACCAGTCGCGGTTGGTAGTGTACCACTCAATGGTTTGGCGTAGGCCGTTAGCCATGCCATCTTGGTCGGTGTATTGTGGCTGCCAGCCAAGCTCGCGGCGCAGCTTGCTCGAGTCCATCGCGTAGCGCATGTCGTGGCCGGGGCGATCATTGACATGCTCGTACCAGTCCTTACCTTTACCCATTAAGTCGCAGATCATCTCAATCACCGCTTTGTTATTGACGTGGTCGTTGTCTGCACCAATGATATAGGTGTCGCCTAGCGTGCCTTTCTCGAGAATCAAGTGCACTGCTGAGTTGTGGTCATCAACGTGAATCCAGTCGCGTACCTGCTCGCCTGTGCCATAGAGCTTTGGTTTGATGTCACTTAGGATGTTAGTGATTTGCCGTGGGATAAATTTCTCGATGTGCTGGCGAGGGCCGTAGTTGTTGGAGCAGTTGCTAATCGTCGCCTTCACGCCAAAGCTGCGGATCCAGGCGCGCACCAGCATATCGCTCGATGCCTTGGTGCTTGAATAGGGGCTCGATGGATTGTATGGTGTCTCCTCGGTAAAGCGGTTTGGATCGTCCAATTCTAGATCGCCAAACACTTCATCGGTGCTAATGTGATGGAGGCGCTTGTTGTGGTTACGCACTGCTTGCAAGATAGTGTATGTGCCATACACGTTGGTGTCGAGGAAAGGCTTTGGATCGCGCAGTGAGTTATCGTTATGACTCTCCGCCGCAAAGTGGACAACGATATCCGTCTCGGCAATCAAGCGATCCATCAGTTCGGCATCGCAAATATCGCCCTGCACGAAGTTGATCTGCTCGCGCACTCCATCAAGGTTGTGCGGGTTCGCAGCATATGTCATCTTATCGACGACAGTGATTTCATATTCCGGCTTGTGATGAACGGTATAATGCACGAAGTTCGAGCCAATGAACCCCGCACCACCGGTGATAAGCAGTTTTGTCATAGCTGTATTATAGCGTGAAATAGGGGATGGTGTCGAGATATACAAGAGTAATGGTATAATATAGCAACAGAA
>CALICZ010000008.1 GCA_938049075.1 uncultured Candidatus Saccharibacteria bacterium | reverse complement strand
TAATGCACCTTCTGGTGCTGGGTGCTTTCTGACCCTGTAATTGTACTGTCAATCTTGATGGTTGTAGCTATGGCTGTAACCATTTATGGTTCAGCATTCCTCAGTCTAAGGGTAACACTCTTTGGACTAGGAATTACAGTTGCCTTTTCGTTGACGATCAGTATGTACGTAAACAGCTATATTGTAGCTATTTGCGTCATCCCAGTCACGGCGATAATCTCCATGTTTGGATGGGAGTGTAGTAGCTTCCTGCAAGATCTGGAGACGAGGGGCTCCTAGCCCATCAACATAGCTCACTAAACTCGTGTCTCAATCTGATCGCAGTGCATTCTATTGCACTCTCGGGTTGAGCGATTAATCCGGGTTCAGTTTGAGTATGGTTGGTGGGCTATGTTCTTGGATTATATAAGATAGATGAACAAGCGAATTATGTGCTTAGCGTTCACCACAGTTTAGCAGGGGTAGCTGCACGATCCCGATGATGACTAGTCATTGACGATCTTCGTCTGGCGCAGCGCCACGCTATCCTTCGTCTTGACGAAGCTATAGAGGTAGCGCTGGTTTTGTGAGAGGACGACGGGGAGATCAAGCGCTGAGGTAGTGATGTGCTGCTGGTTGGCACCATCAAAGTCGTAGAGGTGTACACCACCGTGCGTGAATGTAAAGTGGTAGCCATCAATCCAGTTGATGTCGCGCGTTAGTGGCTGGGGGAGCTTGATGGTGGAAGATTTGAGCAGCTCGAGGTCGTACGTCATCAAGTTCGCATCATTATACACACAGGCGAAGCGGTGCCCACCACGCGAGAAATCGACGTGGCTAATGCCACCAGGCATGCTGAGGCTAGCGACAGACTTGAGGCTGCTTGCGGTGCGCGAGTCGCTCGCAGCGTGCGAGGTGCTACTAAGGATCTCGGCTGTCTCGCCATAGGCGATAACGTAATATACTTTGTCGTAATATTTTTCGATACGGAAGTGGAGTGGCGCCACACCATCATCGGCATAGCTGCGGACGGTGCGAGGCTTGGTGGTGCCAATAGTGAGGTAGCCAGCAGTGCGCTGCTTGCTAGTATGGTCGAGTTTGGTCGTGTACGTAACGGTGCTATCGCTGTAGAGTGCAAACTCAGCCACGTTGCTAACGAGCGGGCCGGTGATGGTCATGTCGCCGAGGCTTGCTTGGCGCAGGTCTCCCTCATCAGTAAGGACGAAGAGCTTGCGGCTGTCGCCCTGCGAGAACTTGGCAGCAGCAATGTCCACGCCAAGCTGCCGCGTGACATTCTCGAGCTTGTGGCTACCCTGAGTATCAAGGACGAGCCACTCGGTTTTATCGCCATTGTAAGTGTGTTTGATCGTTACATAGCGATTATCCTTATCCCACGAGTCGAGGGTGAAGGTTTGGTGCTCGACATTATCGGGCGCGGTATAGTGTGCACTATCAAGTGTGATGTTCGTCGTCTGTGGTTTGTCGCCACTGAGGTCGGCCAGAGTAACGGTGGGCTTGTGCGCAGAAGGAGTGAAGGCGAGGTAGCGATTATTACCTGAAGCAATGGCGCTTGACGCACCACTAGCGGTTGCAACATTCTTGTGACTCGGGTTGCTGGAGATGAGCCGGGCATAGTCGAGCCACAGCACACTGCCAGCCTTCACATTGACTGTCTTGTGCCAGTCACGGTAACCCTCACGCTGGATAGTGACGTTGCGCTGGCCGGCCGAGAGGGTGAGCTTGCTAGGCGTCTCGTTGCTGAGGCGGGTTTGGTCTACCGTCACTTGGGCACCATCAGGGTGAGTATCAAACTGCACCAGGCCGCCCTGCACAACCTTACCACTCGACCAATTCAGCCGGTACCCCTGTATTGCATAAGCAAAAATCACGACGGTGAAGAGAACGGTCAGCACCATCATGCTATAGATCAATGTCAGATGGACGCGTTGGCGTCGCTTTCGTTGTTGCGTATCCATGACAACATTATACCATGGCTGGAAGGAAGTAGGATGTGTTGTGCACTCAGCTCAACCTTGTAGCAGGCTCATGTATTTATTTCATCCCGAGGATTTTATACAAAACAGCTCCCACCTCTTGCAAAAACTCTTATGCTTGGAGTATTATACGATCAAAGAGGGAACAAAGGGGATATATTATTATGCGTCATACGACGGCCACACATGGTGGGCACGCGCCTAACCAGGCAACTAAGCAGGTTGCCACTAATCCACACACGCAGAGCTCGGGGCAGCGTCGCACCGGTACATCGGGGCGGCAACCTGTGCTATACGGGCCGGAGCTAAAGATTATTCATACCGCGCGTACTCGCTCTAAGGCAGCCAAGACAACTCAGAAGCATATCTCAGAAATCATCCCGGCAACTAAGGTGGTACAGACAGCTCAGACAGCCACAGCGACGCCGCAATCACCCGTAAAGAACCAGCCACGGGCATCTACGGGGGTCGCTCAAACCACTCCGCAGCGCCCCGCGCACCAGCCAGCCACGCCACAAAAAACAACGGCACCACATCGCGCCACAACACCAACTGCGCACATCACCAAACATCATCGGCCAGTAGCGGTGCAGCCCATCACATCATCTCGGCCCAACACGCCGCGTCAGCTACGGAAGCGGCAACCAGTGACGATCTCGCCACTCTCGGCTCAGCCAACAAGGCCCTCATCGCCCCGTGCGCAAACCCCACACCACACTGCGCAGCATACGTCCACCCAGCCTGGCGCGCCACGTAGTATGGATTTTGTATTCGTACCATCAGAGGTAGAACCGCCCAGCGCCGCTAAGCACCAGAGCACACCGCCACCATCACAACTGGCCCGTGTGCTTGCTACCGAGCAAGCCGATCAGACGCAAACCCAAACCACACAGCCAGCCATGCCAATCGGCCTGCCCACACTCAATCTCGCCGAGCTTGCCGCCCAGCCACTGGTAGCGCAGCCTTCTGGGATGCCACAGGGTGAGGTATGGTGGCCACCAACTGAACCAGAGCTCACCACTACGGAGAATATCCCCGTTGGCACACTGCCGCGCAGCGTTCTTACTCAGCAGAGTAAGAAGCTGGCAGCCGCGCCCCCATCCAAGCACCGCACATTCTTCGCTAGTAAGCGCCGCACCAACGAACCCACCACCAGCGTCGCACCACCACCAGCTCGGCAGCCAGCGGCGCGCCACTGGGGTCGGCGTCTTAGTATTGCTGGGGCGATGGTGGCACTGCTTGCCTTTGGCGGCTACCTGACGTACCACAACATGCCTGCCATTGCTACTCGTATGGCCGCCGCTCAGGCTGGCATTAATGCATCGTTCCCGTCGTATCAGCCGAGTGGCTATAGCTTGGCAGGCGGCATATCGCAGCAGCAGGGGAGTGTCTTGATGAAGTTCGCTGCAAATGCTGGCCCAGGCGCCTTTACTCTCACGCAGAGCCGGTCTGATTGGGACTCCAGTGCCGTCCTGGCCAACTACGTTTTGCCCAGCTTTGGCCGCAACTTTGCTACTACCACCAGCCGTGGCCTCACTATCTATAGCACCCACAACGCCGCCGCGTGGGTCAATGGCGGCATCCTCTACACCATCAAGGGCAACGCACCCCTGTCGAGCGAACAGGTAGCGCGGATTGCAGCGAGTATGTGAATCTCATTTGAGAGCCTGTGATTTTTCCATCACTTCATCCGATGGAGTGTGGAAACAGATTGTCATAATCTGTTTTCAGCCCTGGCAGCAAGGGGTCGATGTCTGGG
>CALICZ010000007.1 GCA_938049075.1 uncultured Candidatus Saccharibacteria bacterium | reverse complement strand
GAGCAGCGGGCTCATAACCTGTTGGTCGCTGGTTCAAGTCCAGCCGCCCCCACCATTGCAAAGATTAGTCATAGCACGCCCATAGTGGCGTGTTTTGAGTATGCGCAAACGGTATTAATAGGACTATGAGTAACGCAGCTAACCGCATAGACTATATCGAGTTTCCAGCCCGAGATGCTACGAAGTTGGCTACAGTAAAAGCGCTTTTATCTTCAAGACCCAGCAGGTAATACCCTTGCAGCTTGGTTGGAGTAATCACCAGGAATCCTACGATTACATTAACAACATCATACTATTGCTTATTGCAAAACTTCATTGCATATAATCGTTACTTTCTGCTATACTACAGCTATGAAGAGCAAAAAATTATCCGACAAGATCATCATTGCATGGCTGGCAGTGCTTACCATCGGTCTTCTATCGCTTATCGGCTGGGCCGTAGCACTGCAAAACAACTACCACAGCGCAGTCGACTCGCTTGGTAAGCAAGTGTTTGACCTTCAAGTGCAGCTTAATCAAAAGACTCAGCGGTAATCATCATGCCTACCCTCCATCACATCGCACTCTCGGTACGCAGCGCTGGCGCAAGCATCCAGTTCTACAAACGCCTTGGCTTCACTGAGGTAGTTGTGTGGCATGCACCAGATGGTACGTTGAGTATTCACCAGCTGATGAATTCCAGTGGTGTAATCCTCGAGCTCTTTGCCTATGCCCACAATGCACACCAACCACAAGCACAGCTAGCAATTGGCAATGATCTTGAGACTATCGGCGTCAAGCACATTGGCCTCAGTGTTGATAATCTCGATGAGTTTCACGCAGCAGCCCTTAGCTGGAGTGAGCCAACTGACATCGTCATGGGGCGAACTGGCCTTCGCTACTGCTTCATCAAAGACCCAGACGGCAACTGGGTGGAAATTGTTGAAGATAAGCGCAACCTCGTACCAGGTATGGCAGTCGTGGATATGTCGTCGTTATAATACTTAGCCAGCAAAGGAGGAATATGTCTCATTCAGTCATGCTCACTCAACTCGCCAACAGTGGCTGGACCCAGTGCCCATCAATTGCTCGCGCCTTAGCTGAAGCTGGTATTCCTGTACCAACTGAAGATTATCTACGGAGCGCTTTTGACACATCGGTCTGGGATACGGTTGCAACGCTATCTAGCGATCTGTCACGGCACTTTCAGAGCTACCCCTTCGCTGAGGAGGCTATCTATGGCCCACTCCTAGTGCCGCACGCCCGTTTGTTTGATGTGCGCCGATCTCAAAGCAGACATATCCGCAGCAGCCAACCTGAGATAACCAAGCCAGACTTCGTCGACGAGCGCCTTCCTTTTGGCGCTGACCATACTGACCTTGCAGCTCCTTGGACACTCTTTGTCACCATTATCTCTGATGCTGGCCTAGCAATGGGCAGTTACAACGATATCACTGCACAGCCCAGGAATATATACACTGTCAACGGCTCCGACACACGCCAACTAATGACCCGGCAACTGTGGTGCGCACTCGTCTTGCAAAATCTCCAAGCACCAGACTGCGAACAACGCAAGCGCTGGACAAGTACACTCTTTGCTGGTGAAGCATTGATTGATGGCAGCGCTGTCTCAGGGACAGTCTTGCATGGCCAAGTGCGCCAACGTCTCGGCAAAGCCACTCGTGGTAGTTCGCCAATGCGCGTCCGTCCGGCACTGCATGTGGGGAGCGCTGCACCAATCCATAACATGTCGTATAGCTAATTGCTAATACGCAGCTTATGCGCTCACACCTCTTCTCATACCTCTCTTGTTGCGAACGGCGCAAAACGAGAGAAAACCGCAGCTCACGCTGAGCGCCGCTCTCTAGCGCTCTGAGTAGTGCGAGAGCATACTTCTCTATACAAACTTAGTTATCGTCACGCGGTATAGGCTCGCGGCTTACTTCATCTCATACTCTACTTGCTTTGTAGCCCTCTCTTGCACTAAGTTCAACAAAAAAGACCCTTCTGTTACAGAAAGGTCTTTTTTTCATATACAAGTGTCCGGGTTATTTGGTTGCTTTAGCAGCCTTTTTGGTGGGCTTTGCCGCGTCTTTCTTGGCAGCAAAGGGGAATTTGTTGCGCGAGTGCTCCTTCACGTAGTAGCCCTCAGGCATGTCACACGGCTCACCCTTGCCGTTGTTTGGTGATTTGCAAAAATAGTAAATCGTCCGCTTTACGCCACCGCGCAATACCGCATCCTTTTGCGTGTGCAAGTAGTATGTAGTACCATTCGAACTAGTATATTCGTAAGCCATAGTGCTCCTCCTATTTGATCTTACAAAACCTAGCCTACATGCTCATAAAATGGATGTCAACACTTTGGTAACGATTTTTTACAGAGATAACGGCCAAGGGTAAGCAATTTTGTTTTTTGCTTATGGTTATTGTGTATGATAGATGTTGGTACGATTTTTGTACGATAAACAGGGGTCAAGCATAAATTTTATGGAGCACCCAGCGAACGCTTGCTCAAGACCATCATGCGTGTTGTACGTGTTGTAAATTATGTTGTAGTTTTTTATTTTTTGGCTATTTATTTCGCCGCTCGATACTGAACGCGCAGCATAATCCGCAAAATAATCATCCCCACAATACGCCCAAGAATGGCCGAGATGACCACGCCAGTGAGGAGAATCGTCCAGCCAGCAAAGTCGGGCGACCATAGTGGTGCACTAAAGTTGTAGTGGTAGAGGCTGGTGTCGGGCATTTTGGCAGTCTGAAGGCCAGCATTGGTGCTACTGAGCTTGCCAAGCTCCTCGTAGACGCAGCGCACATAGTCAATCGACCAGCTATGGAACCGTGGCTTACACACTGCATCGGCCTTAGCATTGGCGGTTTGACCAGCACGATTGGTGGTGCTCATTGAGGCGTTAAGCGCAGCCTTGACGTCGCGATTGTACTGCTCTTGCAGGTAAATTGGGCCAGTATCGGTATTCATGTGGGCAGAGGAATATTGCTGGAGGTCAGCGATACGCTGGCGAATCTGCTCCATATTACCCGCCTTGTCAGCCGAGAGAACTGCTCGTCGCCGCTCAGTCATCCCCACATTATTGAGCCGCAAAAAGGTTGCAGACAGCACGAGCAGCACCATAAGCAGTAGCACCAGATGCCACATCTTAATGCGCCGGAGTCGCTTCATCGACCGCTTGACTTGCTGTTTGTTTGCCATGCTATGTACCCTACGTATGCCCACTTATGCTTTGGCTCTAGTATAGCATAACCTCAATATTGAACCCAGTAGCGCGAGGTGGAGCAATCACGCTCCTTAGCTACCTCTGGTGGTTTTGTGCCAGAGGCGGTACAATGGAAGGTATGAATATCTACTTCTCTGGAATCGGCGGCGTGGGCCTGGGGCCATTGGCTGAGTTGGCACACGATGCAGGGCACCGTGTGCTTGGCTCGGATAGTCACATTGGACTCGAGACACAAGAACTCGAGCAGCGTGGCATCTCCGTCTCACAAGACCAAACAGGCGAATACCTGGCCTATCGCCATCAACAAACCCCCATCGATTGGTTTATCTATACTGCAGCTTTACCACCCGATCACCCCGAGCTCGTCTTAGCACACCGACTTGGCATCTATACCGCTAAGCGCGACGAGCTCCTCACTTATCTCATCAACGAGAAAGACCTCCAGCTCATCGCCATCGCTGGTACCCACGGCAAGACGACAACAACTGGCCTGATGGTGTGGGCGCTGCGTCAGCTGGGTGAGCCAGTGAGTTACTCGGTGGGTACAACATTGAGTTTTGGTCCCAGCGGCCACTATGTGCCAGGTAGTCGCTACTTTGTGTATGAGTGTGATGAGTTTGACCGCAACTTTTTGCAATTTCACCCTCATCTCACGCTACTGACCTCTGTTGACTACGACCACCCGGACACCTACCCTACCAAGCAGGATTACACCGATGCCTTTAGCCGCTTCCTTGAACAGAGCGAATATACTATCATGTGGCAGCGCGATGCCGATGCGGGCGTTGTACCACCACGGCGGCGGGCGCGTGTCTTGGAAGATGAGGATGTGCAGCAATTTGCACTCGCAGGGGCCCACAACCGAGCAAACGCAACACTGGTGGCAACGGCATGTAAACAGCTCAGGCTTGGCTCACCTGAGCACATTCGAGCGGCTATCAATACCTTCCCGGGAGTGCAGCGACGCTTTGAGCGGCTTGGGACTGAGCTGTATAGTGATTATGGCCACCACCCGGTAGAAATCGCCGCGACATTGCAAATGGCACGAGAATTGTCCGACCATGTTGTGCTGGTATATCAGCCACATCAAAACGTCCGTCAGCATGAGATCCGTCAGCAATACACCGACTGTATGGAGCGCGCCGAGCAAATCTACTGGCTGCCAACCTACCTCAGCCGCGAAGACTCAGCTCTATCCATCCTCACCCCGCAGCAACTTACTGAGCAGCTAACAAACCGTAGTAGCGTTCACTATGCCGAACTCGATGATGCCTTGTGGCACGCCATCCAAACTGCCCGCGCTGAGGGCAAGCTTGTGCTCTGCATGGGCGCAGGCACGATTGATGGCTGGGTACGGCAGCGGCTCGCGCAAGAAGGAGCACAGCAATCGTAGAGCGTTCACCAGCGATCACAGCAATACTCTTTGACGTCGGCGGCGTCCTGATTGACAATTATGATTATGTAACCAATGATGTACGCCAAGCACTTGGTAGTCCAGATGGCTTCGACCAGCGTTGGCCGGCTGCAATTCATCGTTATGGTAGTGGTACGATTAATCGTGCTACATTCTGGCGTGAGCTTGGCTGCGATCACCCGACGAATGCGCAGCAAGATAGCATTGTCAAAGGTTTTCGCGAAACACTCACAATTCGCAATCAGGTGATGGAATACGCTGCCCACCTGGCGACACAAGGCTTACGCGTTGGTATCCTGAGCGACACCATCCCGGAGCACGCCGAAGTATTACAACAAAGTGGTGTGTACGACGAAGCTATCTTCGACCCCTGTTTACTCTCCTACGAGACAGGCCACCGCAAGCCAGCACCCGCTACGTACATTCACGCGTTGGGACGTCTGGGCTTATGTCATTGTCCAGAATCCGTACTGTTTGTTGACGATCGGATGAAGAATATCGCCACTGCCGCTGCAACAGGTATACACACCGTTCACGCTGTGCAGCGCGCCACTCAAGCCGAAACCGAAGCTACTATCATCAACGACATCGCTACGAAACTTCAGTCGTAATAATCAATAGATGCGCCGTGCTTAACCAGCCTGGAAGGTTATATTTCTACCGGTCATCCCCACTACCCCGCAGTTGGCCGCGCTGCTGGCGGCTGGCGAGCTTGGCGTTGTTGCGCCGGGCAACCTCCTCAAGGCTCGAGCCAAGTAGGTGCGCCACCGCCGTCACATACCACAAAATATCGCCCAGTTCCTTAATGATTGCCTGCTTATCTTCCTCGGTTATTGTGCCCTGCTGATCACGCAGTAGCTTCTTGAACTTCTCGAGCACCTCGCCCGATTCACCGCCCAGACCTAGTACCATACCCATTAGTTGGGCATTGGCATCACCGTAGGCATAGTCACTGCTCAGGGTAGTGATTGCTTGCTGTGCGTAGTCGTCGATCTTCATATATCCTCCTTGTTATTGATCTAAAACGTCGTCAAACTCCTCAAAAAA
>CALICZ010000006.1 GCA_938049075.1 uncultured Candidatus Saccharibacteria bacterium | reverse complement strand
CAACTGGCTCACGCGTCTTTTCCTTGTACTGATCTCTCGGTTGCCGGTGCGCGCCATGGTATTTACGAGGGTGAGTCATCGGCTTTTTGGCATTTTGTCCGTATTCTTTCTGAAATGAAAGAAAAATATGGCGATGAAAATCCTAACTTCGTACTACTTGAGAATGTTGAGGGTTTATTGACGTCTAACAATGGCAAGGATCTACGAGCGGTTATCGAATCATTAAACAAGCTTGGCTATCGCGCAGATTTGTTAAGGATCAATGCGGCGCATTTTGTGCCTCAAAGTCGTGTCCGCATATTTATTATTGGTATTCATAAGTCATTAGTTGAAGGCTATGATCAAAACGATCTCCGCCAAGAATTCACTATGCGCAGCTCAAACGCCAGGCCTCAAAAGATTATTGACTATGTACACAATAACAGTGATTTGGATTGGTATTTCCATGATTTGCCAAACTTGCCGGTAAGAACTATGACACTCAATGAGGTAATCGATACGGCGGAAGAATGGTGGCCAAAACAAAGGACAGCGCTGCTACTGGGGCAATTGCACTCTTATCACGAAGATTTGCTTGAAACTGCCAAAAACAAAGACGAGTATTCATACTATCCAGCGTTCCGGCGTATGCGTGTTCGAGACGGTAGAAAACAGTCGACCGTTGAACTTAGGACGGACGGCATAGCTGGTTGCTTAAGAACCCCGAAAGGCGGTAGCGCTCGACAGATACTTGTCAGGGCTGGTAAAGACAAAATTGATGCTCGCCTTATCAACGGCAAAGAAGCTGCCCTACTTATGGGAGCAGATAACTACAATATACACCCCGATTTTTCACTCAATCAAGCCCTGTTTGGATTCGGTGATGCCGTTTGTGTATCTGTTTTACAGTGGATTGGAGATAACTATCTCAACTCCATCGTTGAGGTGCCCGAGACTACGGCTGAACTAAACGAGCCGCCCGTCCTTAGTCTTCAGAATCAACCTGCCTGATCGTTCTACGCGCCCAAAAGAAATGCTTTTTCTGCAACGTTGACGCCTGTTCGGGCCTTCGTAGTTCTTGATCAGACCGTCTTCCCAGCTTTCAAACAAATCTTTCAATTTGTCTCCTTCGACGAGTCTCACCTCTATATCCCTATAATCGGGACTATAAGATATGAAGATATGGCTCACTTTCATATCATCAGCAAGCTTGGCTCGACCGCCATACAAATGATATTGATATTCAAAACTATTCCTACCTACCGATGATTTCACTTCATAATTATTTAGATCGGAGCCATAACCATCTTTGCCTTTGTCTCCAGTGAGAACGGCGCTAAAAAGCTCCCAGTTAATCGGGTGAACACTACCCGCAATATGAAAATTATTCTCTGTAAGCAATGCTTGGTGTTCTTTGTTGTAGATAAACTTCCTATAGAACTCGTATGCTGCTTGAATATTGTATTTCTGTGTCATAACTATGCAATCAGATCTTCCAATTTCTTCTTGTATAATTTTGCAAACTCTTTCACTTCGATGATATCCAGCCTGCGGTCGCCAGACTCAACTTTGGATACGTAGGATTGAGGCTTGTTTAGCTCGTCAGCAACCACCTGTTGTGAAAGGCCGGCATCAAGTCGAGCTTGCTTAAGCCGCTCAATGAGTTTCTTATAATCATCGTTATAAACAGACGTGCTCATTACTATAATCATATATCCCAATATGGTATAATCCCAAAATAGGATATTGTTGAATTGTAGAAGAGTAAAAATGGTAAACCAAACCCGTTTTCAAATACAATTTTCTAAAATCACCGCCGTCGACGCGAACGCACCACAGCGTGCCCTTTGCCAAAATAGGTGCGCCCAAGCCACTTGTGCCCTTCGATAATCGCAAGTGGGACGAAGAACGCCACGATCCAGACGAAGACGCCATCGCTCCACGAGATAGGCGCTACATGGAGCCACTGCTCGAGCGGCCCAAACAGCGCAACCAGTTGGAGCGCAATCGATACTGCCAAACCACCATAAAATGCTGTGCTCCACCGCCGAACGCGCCGCCAGACAGGTTCGTAATCACTACGGGCAGCGAGAGCGCTCGCCCACTGCATCACCACCAGTGCACAGAAGGCAATAGTACGCGCATATCCTTCGCCGTGCGAGTGATAATACATACTGTAGAGCCCCAATGTAATAACCGCCATCACCACCGCGATGAGCCCAACCCGACTCAGCATAAAGCGACTGAGCAGTGGTGCTTTGGGATGATACGGTGGTCGACGCATTGCTTGGGGTGAGCCTAGCTCAACACCCAATGGAATAACCATCGTTGTATCCGTCACCAAATTGACCCACAAGATCTGCACCGGCAAAAGCGGGATAGGCAAGCCCACCAGCAGTGAACCGATCGACACTAGCACCTCGCCAAGGTTCGTTGCAAGCAAATACACCACCATACGCTTGATATTAGCGTAGATCGTCCGCCCCTCATGCACGGCACTAATAATGGAACGGAAGTTGTTATCAAGCAGGATAATATCACCAGCATCGCGCGCTATCTGCGCCCCCGAGCCCATCGCGATACCGACATTGGCATTGGTCAGCGCGGGGATATCATTGACACCATCGCCCGTCATGGCAGTGATGTCTGTTGCATTGAGCGCTGTGAGGATACGATGCTTGTACTCTGGTATGACCCGTGAGAAGACGTGTGCTCGGGCCACCACTGTAGCGAGCTCGTCGTCGCTCAATTGGCCAAGCCGTCGGCAATCATACACCTCATCGTGCCCCTGCACGAGGCCGAGTTGCCGCCCAATCTGATACGCCGTCTCAAAATGATCGCCAGTAATCATCCGCACTGTGATACCCG
Organism: uncultured Candidatus Saccharibacteria bacterium; assembly: GCA_938049075.1. Classification (GTDB taxonomy): domain Bacteria; phylum Patescibacteriota; class Saccharimonadia; order Saccharimonadales; family Saccharimonadaceae; genus Saccharimonas. The sequence continues at coordinate 470 of CALICZ010000006.1, read as the reverse complement.
CTTGGCGTGCCCGAGCAATCGACGGCCGAGCCTCTGGCCGCACACTATCTGCCACACCAACCAACCCGACAAACTGCAACCCCTGGCGCGCTGGCAGCTGCTCTAGCGAATCAATCGGCGCGCGAAGTGCCGTATACGCCAAGGCAATCACTCTATACCCCTGCCCCGTGAGCTGCTGCAAAGCCTGGAGCGTCGCGCGCTTATCTGTGCTGGAAAGCCGCGCATGGCGAATGATCGCCTCTGGTGCACCCTTCACACACAGACGATATTGCCCAGTGCCAACTGCCTGGAGTGTGCCACTCATTGCCAGCTTGTGCTCAAAGGGAAAGAGTGTCAAACCCGCTCGGCGCTGCGGCCGCGAGACGCGCTGCTCGTTGCAATAAGCGGCAAAGGCTCGATCGAGTGGATCATACATCTTGCTTCGGCTATTGGGCAAGGTGCTGCCAGCCAGTGTCTGGAGTAGTGGCTCA
>CALICZ010000005.1 GCA_938049075.1 uncultured Candidatus Saccharibacteria bacterium | reverse complement strand
CCCCGCCATTATGGCGTTTCTTCATGACGTGCCAATAATCCAACAGAAACTCCACACCGCGTACCGTCACGATATTCTTGGCGAGCCCACAATGACGCCAACGCGCATTGCACCAGAGGGGTCATACTCGAGCAACAAGACGGCTGGAGCTAGCTATCTAGCTGTCGATATCCGCACCACACCAGCGCTTGATGCCGACTTCACACACTGGATAGAAACACTGGCGCTACCAGTTCTCATGGCGCAATGCTACAGACCCAGCACCATCTGCCTTATGTACACCAGACGCACCAATTCTCCGCCAGATGCAAACGCTTGTGCCTGGTGCAGTGCCTGTCATCAGCCGTGGTGCCACCGACCAAACCTTTTATCAGGCAATTGGCGTCGAGACGGTTATTTATGGACCGGGTGACTTTGACCAGGCACATACAGTTGATGAGTCTATCTCGCTCACACGCATTACCCAAGCATATGATGTGTATTGGCAATTACTTACCCATTTGTATGTAGGTGGTAATTAACCAATACCGCTAGGTAATACATGTTACTGAATACACAACCACCTCATTTTCTTTTATAGTGACGTAGAGAGTGCCTGCTGCACTCTCTGTTGCAGTACTGGAATAACATCTGCCTCAAACCACGGGTTACGCGTTCGCCAGCGAGCAGTCAGCGGCGAGGGGTGCACCAGTGGAAAATACTGTGGCAAATACTGCGCAAAATGCGCCACCGTTTCTGTTAGATTCTTCTCTGCCTGGCGGGCAAGATAGTACTTCTGTGCATAAGCACCAACCAGAATCGTTAGGCGCACCGCTGGCATCTGGGCACGGAGCTTTGGGTGCCATTTCTCAGCAAACTCCTTGCGTGGTGGTAAGTCACCGTGCACGCCCTTGCCGGGGTAGTAAAAATCCATTGGGATGAGCGCAAAGAGATCGGGGTTGTAAAACTGCTCATCGCTCACGCCAAGCCACTGCCGCAAGAGGCGGCCACTGGCATCATTCCACGGCATGCGGGTCTCCTGAGCAATGCGGCCCGGCACCTGGCCAACAATGATGATGCGCGAGCTGGCCGAAGCACTATAAACCGGCGGCCAACCCTGCGCCGTAAAATCAGCGTTCATTGGGTCGGCACAAATGTGCTCGTAGAGGAGTGGCTGTGCTTGCTTGTTTGTCATATCTTCAGTATAGCGAAGTTGTGTAGCTGACTCAATTGCTCACTAGCCGCAGGTTGTGCTACCGTATTAAACGTACCTCTTATACACGCAACTATATTTAAAATTTAGTCGATGCTTTTCAAAAGTTGTATCTGTGCCATGCGTTCGTCACGCACTGCCGCTTCATCATTTGGGTACATGGTGTTGATCAGGGTGATAGCAAAGTCACTTGCCCACAGCCCGTGATATTTCACGTGCGGACTCGCCGTGAGTTGCGCCATAGTGCGCAGGAAACGCTCCGCTACTCGGTCGGTTACGGAGCGTGCTTG
>CALICZ010000004.1 GCA_938049075.1 uncultured Candidatus Saccharibacteria bacterium | reverse complement strand
AAAAAGTAGAGTTTTACACTCAGAAGCAAAATGGACCAGGTAGCAAGCTTAGCGATGTATATGAGGTTCGTAATGGTAAATTGACTGTTGTAAAGGGTAATTTTGAAGATGGCGTGTGGCAGCCAATGGCATCACCGTTTGATATTGATACTTTGTCTGAAGACCAGAAGACAATTAAAGATATATATGATGCAACACACCAAAAAGTAAGGTAGAGAGGTTCTTTGTTATAATAAAAAACTTCTTCGTGGTGCTGAGCGGGGCTGTTGCTAGTTCGCGTTGAGCGATGTTTGGAGTATTGATGCAAAAGCACTTTCTCCCTCTTCTCCCTGCACACAAAATATGGTACAATCAATAACTGAATTGTCATCTAATAATTAAATAGAGAGAAAGTCATGAGTTTTGCACTGATCCAAAAAGTCAATGACCAGCAGAAGAAGCCTGCCGTTGTTGATGTGCGGAGCGGCGACACAGTCCGCGTCCACCAAAAAATCAAAGAAGGCAACAAAGAGCGCATCCAGATGTTTGAGGGTGTGGTAATTCGCACCGACAACAAGGGCCAGCACACCAGCCGCATTGCCGTGCGTAAGATTACCAGCGGTGTGGGGGTAGAGAAGTCGTTCTTGCTGCACAGTCCACTTGTTGAGAAGGTTGAGGTGATGCGCCGCGCTAAGGTGCGCCGCAACTTCCTGAGCTACCTGCGTGGCCGCAGTGGTAAGTCGGCTCGCCTGACTGCCGTACAGTTCGACCGCGAGGCGGTGAACAACGTGCACGATGCTCATGCAGAGGCCGAGGCTGCTCGCCTCAAAGAAGAAAAGGCCAAAGAAGCTGCTGAGAAAAAGGCTGCAGAAGACGCCAAGCAAGCTGAGCTCGACGCTAAGGCTGCCGAGGTTGCCGCTCGCCACGAAGCTGCGTAGAATAGCTACTATAAGAAAGCTTTCGTATCCGCCTCTATCTCAGGGGCGGATTTGTATGGGAGCTAGTCTTTAGCCTGCTCAGTCTTGGACGCTTGTCTTGTGATATTCTGACAGTAACTTCTCTTGAGTGTGAAACGAGAGCATGATGTAATGGGCAAGGTGCGGAGATAACATACCAAAGTATCAAAGTATATTTGCTGAGGTAGGTATATCATAGTACGCGACAGACCTGTGGCAGCTAGATTATATCTGATGTTATACTAGATAATATGAGTATCTTTACCATTGTTTCGATTGTTATACCAATTGTCTTGGCGAGTAGTATACCACCAATTTTGCAGTATTATGGCTATACACACGAGCGACGCTACCGCTGGCTGCTGTACCTGGCGTGTGGGTTGTTCTTTATCTCATGGTATGTGCCGTCGCCGTTGATCGATGGGCAAGACACGGCATTTAATACCCACTTCATTGGTGGTGGGATATTTACCGGCTGCCTGTGGCTCTACCTTAAGTATGGGCTGGGGTGGCACCGCTACTGGCTGGTGGAGGCATTTTCGCTGTTTGCGCTGGTGTCGGCACTTGGCTGTATGAATGAGCTATTTGAGCTGCTGGTGGCGAAGACTGGCGTAGCGCACTTGCCGCTAGATGACACCAACTGGGATATCGCGGCCAATACTGCTGGGGCACTGCTTGTTTGGCTAGTGTGGCTGGCTTGTAGTGGGGTGGCAGCAGATAGCTCGTCGCAGCGCATAAATAGCTAAGTAGCGAGGCATAAAGCAAAGCCACCGCTTGAGGGTGGCTTTTATACTTCGTATACGAGATGCTATTACTTTGTCTTGCGAGATTCTGTTTGCTCGGTGAGAATAGTACGAATTGCCTCGAGATTCTCGTCGATCGCAGCCACGTGCCGTCTGATCTGCTTGGTGCGTCGCCCCTGCCGGACGACCCAACAGATGCCACAGATAAACAAGATAAAATACACGACGTTAAGTGCGACTGCTAGTATGAGGAGTGGTGCTGGCCCGGTGATTTCCATGGTGGGTATGAATGATCCTTTCGTGTTATTACTATTACGCTATACAGTTTATTTGTTCTATCTTTTGTGTGGTGAATGCTATGGCACGCATTGCCAGGTTGGTTGAGCTTGCTGACGGTCGACGATGGCACGTGTGCCGTGATGGTGGGCTGTGCAATATGCCTGCATATTGAGGCTGCCCTTAGTAGTGAAGGTAAAGCCTGAGAAAAGCGATATTGAGTAGGTGAGGTCGTAGCACGACCACCCGTATGGGTTGCTCTTATCAAGCGTATACGCGCCTGTATGGTGCTGATGCGTGCACACCTCGTGTGGCTGTATGGTATGCACTGGCACTGCTGCAGCTGACCCGGTGGGGACGCCAGCGCATCCAGCAATGGCGCATGCAAACGCTCCGGTAGCGAGAAGTGTATACCAAAGTGTCCTCGTCATATTCCTCCTTGCGGTAATGTGATATTTGTTGAGCCGAGGGTATGTCTTGATTGTAATGGATTAACGACGCTATCGCAACAGGAAATAGGTAAATCAGCAAGAAACACGAAACAAAAACAGAGATAGGAGTTGTATATTATACATCACATGTTGCAGCGTAGTACTCAATAGCTTGGCATGATTGCTGGTATGGTGTGGCGTCGAGCGGTCGAGTGGCAAGCAGTGGAATAGGGTCGACTAAGCGAAGCTCACCTGCTGGAGTAATGCCTAAATTATGTCGACCCACAAGGCCACTTACTGCTTGGTGATGGGTAATGAGCTGGTGATTGCCTGCCAAGAATTGCTCCATGCTGGATATGGAACGGACCTGAGATGCCCGGGGTGGATGTGTCACAAGATCAAGAAAGCGCCGGCATCGGATAAGGGGCTGAGTAGCGACAATCATTGGTATGGTTGCATCGTAGGGTGCTGGCTCGATATGATACGTCTGCGTTACAGCAACTGCTCCAAGGTAGCGTTGGCAGAGCCGTTGTTTGTGCTGATATTCGTCGATGATGCTCTGCAGGACATTCTCAGACTCGCCTGTATAGCGGTAATGAAATTTGCGGACGGTTTGGGTAGACTGTTCCAGTGTAGCAATTGAATAAAAGCCACGGCCAATCACCGTCAAACCAGCCTCCCGATAGGGCTTGGTGTCGTAGGTGTCATAGTACACACGGAGTTGGTCGCGCAGTGCAGTACTGGCAAGGCCCACTTGAATAATCTTTTTGCGCAGTGGGCTACGCACTTCGGCTAGGCGCTGGGTAGCATTTGGGTCAGCCAAAAAACGGCCCAGTTCGTTTGCGCGAGTGGCAAGATGGTTAATTGTAGCGCATGGTGATTGCATAAGATTAGATAACTATCATAGCGCATAAAGACAGAGGCGGCAAGAGCTATTGTATGTATCGCGGACGATCGGCGATATACATTGTGTTATAAAATATGAGACAATCATAGTATGATACTTGGGATTGACGAAGTTGGGCGCGGGCCATGGGCGGGGCCGCTGGTGGTTGGCGCAGTGGTGCTGGGTGGTGCGGCGATTGATGGGCTGGACGACAGCAAGAAACTGACGAAAAAACGCCGCGAAGCCCTTGCTCAAGTCATTCAAGAGCAGGCGGCAGCGTATGCGCTTGGCTGGGTAAGTGCGGCGGAGCTGGATGAGGTGGGGATGAGCGAAGCCCTCCGCCTAGCAACGCGGCGAGCGGTAGAGGCTGTGCAGCAGCAATGCCGCGAGCAAGCTATTGCGCTCACAGAGATTGTGATCGATGGCAGGGTGAACTTCTTGGCTGGGACGGCATTAGAGCGGTACGTCACGATGCTACCCAAGGCAGATGCATTGGTGCCAAGTGTCTCGGCGGCGTCAATCATTGCGAAGGTGGCGCGTGACCAGTATATGGCCGCGCAAGATGTGCTCTACCCCGGCTATGGCTTTGCGGCGCATGCTGGCTATGGCACAGCGCAGCACCGAGCGGCGATTGCCACCCACGGAGTGACACCACTGCATCGGCTGAGCTTCAAACCGCTCCAGCACTACCGCAACGATGATCCTCGCCCAGCAGACGAAGCGCATACTACTCAGCAATCCGACACAACGACCACACGTGGCCATGCTGGCGAAGCGGCTGCGGCAAATGCTTTGCAGCAGTGCGGCCATCAGATTGTGGCGCGCAACTGGCGGACGAAATATTGCGAGATCGATATCATCTCGAAGCGTGGCGATACGCTGTATTTTGCTGAGGTGAAGCATCGCACGGATGATTATGCGGGCGATGGCCTCGCAGCGATTACCCGCAAGAAGCGCAATCAAATGCACTATGCCGCGCGGTTCTATGCGCACCACGAACGCATCACCACTATGAATCTCCAGCTCATTGCGATTGCTACTAGTGGCAGCCCGCCGCGGGTGGTGCGGA
>CALICZ010000003.1 GCA_938049075.1 uncultured Candidatus Saccharibacteria bacterium | reverse complement strand
CTCCGGCAACGATTCCCTCCTCAATAGCAGCTCTAGTTGCATTCAAAGCATCTTCAATCTTGTATTTCTTGTTTTTCATTTCCATTTCAGTCGCAGCTCCTACCTGAATAACCGCCACTCCACCAACGAGTTTAGCCAGTCTTTCAGCTAGTTTTTCTCTATCATAATCGGAAGTGGTCATTCAGAGCTGTGCTTTGATTTGATCGGCTCTTTCATTGATAGCCGTCGGATCGCCTTTCCCATCTACGATTACGGTCGTGTCTTTAGTCGCAATTACTTTATCAGCTCTTCCAAGCATCTCAATCGTAGCATCTTCTAGTTTAAGCCCAAGCTCTTCTGTAATCACTGTTGCACCAGTTACTACCGCGATATCGCGAAGCATTTCCTTTTTCCTATCTCCGAATCCAGGAGCCTTCACGGTCAAAACATTCAGCATTCCTCTGATTTTATTCAAAACCAAAGAAGCCAGAGCCTCACCCTCAACATCTTCAGCAATAATCACAAAATCCTTTTTCCCAGTCGCAGCAACTGCCTCCAAAACCTGCAAAATCTCCTTGATAGAAGAAATCTTCTTGTCGGTAATAACGATGGCTGGCTTGTCGTATACCGCTTCCATTCGCTTCGTATCTGTTGCCATGTATGGGCTGACGAAGCCGCGCTGAACGGTAAAGCCCTCGACCACTTCGCTCTCTAACTCAAGGCCGCGGCCTTCCTCAACCGTCACCACGCCATTGGGCCCGATCTTCTCCATTACATCAGCAATCAGCCGACCAATCGCGTCATCACCCGCCGAGATAGTTGCCACCTCTGCGACGCGTGTTTCGTCATTGCGAATGTCTTCTGCCTGCTCGCTCAAAGCCGCTGTGACCTCTGCCGCAGCCCGCTCCAGACCCTTGCGCAGTAGCATTGGGTTGTGACCAGCAGCAATCAGCTTGTTTGCCTCGCTGAGAATGTGGTAAGTCAAAACCGTCACAGTAGTTGTGCCATCACCAGCCACATCGTTCATTTTGTTGGCGGCTTGCTTAATAAGCTCTGCCCCTACCTTAAAGCCTAGGGTTTCATCATCAACATCCTCGATGTCGATACCCTTGGCTACCGTTACACCATCGTGCGTGACGCTTGGGCCACCGTAGCTTTTGCCAATGACGACGTTGCGACCCTTTGGCCCCATCGTTGTCTTCACTGCGTTGTAGAGGATCTCTGCCCCACCCAAAATCCGGCGACGCGCATCTTCATCGTAAAATACTTTTTTTGCCATAGACTAGTTCTCCTATTCTACTGTCGCGAGGATATCCTCGTCCTTGATAATCAAATACTCTTCTTTGTCGAGCTTAATGGTGGTAGCTGCGTAGTTCTTGTAGACCACCCGCGCGTCGACTACGACATCTTCTACTGCCGATCCAACAGCAATCACCTTGGCAGCTTCCGACTTCTCCTGAGCCGACTCGGGCAAAAAGATCCCGCTGGCAGTCTTCTCTGGCTTTTTCTCCTTAACTGCCACGACGAAATGCGCCATTGGCTTGATTGGTGAACTCATTGGTTACCCCTTTCTTAGTACTTATCACCGCGCCCATATTAATCAAGGCGCTTCTAGCACTCTAGTATAGCGAGTGCTAATGGGAAAATCAAGAGAGGTGAACTACGTAGGTTACCCTACGGTACGACGCGCTGCCGCCATAACAGTCGATGCAGCAGTAATGAACTGATTATGCCCCCGCACCGCAAGTTGCTCGTAGTATGCATTCAGCGCAGGATCAAGCCACGTACTACGCTCGACTGCGCGTGTCAACTGCACCTGTTGCGCAACATCGGTGAACATACCACAGAGGTCACGCGACATCCTATCGGCTATATGGCGCTGCGCTGCTTCATCTCCTCCATCAGCTCGATCAACAACGTCTGAAAAACTAACCGCATGTTCAAAATCAATCATACGAGCTGGCTGACCCGAGACACACAACATTACGCAAATAGCCATCGCCATGCGCAACTGCCACTCTATGTAATGCAGCTAATGCGGTCGCTGCCTCGGTAGCATACAGCGCTACATCATCCATACTCATCTCATGCCACGCAAGGCTATCAAAGCCCACTACTTCTGGCTGATACCGCGACAATAGCAAGGCAACACGACTGCGATCCTGCGCAGCTGCACCTTCCAGTGCGCCATCAACCACGAGCCCATCTACTGAGAACGGCGCAAGACCCTCACGCTCTAGGTACTGCGTCATAGCTAATTCACCAAGAGCCATTGGCACTGTAGAAGGTTTTATAACAAGTGTTTCGGGCATATCGCGCTTCTGCTCAGCATAGCGCACATGGGCAACAAATGCTCCATGGCGCGACGAACCGCCACGCGCAAGATCTTTTTCGGGTACTGCATACGCTATTGACGATAAATCATCAGTAACCCGCAGCAGCGGGTCAGACGAAAAACGAGAATCAGGCCGATTATATTTACCATCATGTCGCACCGCTGCTGATAGGTTAGGCAGTGGGCGATAATCCTGAGGTGCTGTTAGTATCTCACAATGATTGTAATGCGGCTTAGCCATACGAGTATTATATAACAAACTGCGATTTTGTGCTATCGCTTGTGTCGTTAATACCACGCGCTTCTTACAATACCTATCTCATTGCTGCTATACTAGACATAATTGCCTAACTGGCTGTCTATCATTCATTATCAATCAACGGCTCTATAACGGAGGCACCATGCACAGACACATCAACGTACGCGGAATTATCATTAACGACAGGGGCGAGCTCTTTTGCCAACGCTTGACAGCGCGCACTGGCGACGGCCGAGATTTTTGGTGCACACCAGGCGGTGGGCTGGAGCTGGGTGAGAGCATATTGGATGGCCTAAGGCGAGAAATGATCGAAGAAACTGGCGTCGAGCCAGTAATTGGCCGGCTGCTCTTCGTCCAGCAGTTCGCGATTGCTACGCAGGCGGCTAACGAGCCACGGGAGCAGCTTGAGTTCTTGTTCCACATCACCAACTGGCAAGACTACCAGTCGATTGACCTTGCCGCCACAACGCACGGCCTAGCGGAGGTCGCCGAGTGCGGCTTCATTAGCCCGCAGCAGTACCCGATCTTGCCTCACTTCCTTGCCAAGGTTGATCTAGCGCAGCTCATCGCGCACAATCAGCCGGTGCAGTGCCTAAGCTCCTTGGCATAAAATTGACAAACAGTTCTCTTCGGCGTATCATAGCATATTTGGTTAACAGTTCTCTGCTTGACGTATCTCAAAGTCATATAGGAGGAGCATATACTCTAGCAAGAGCGAGAACCTTATCTTACATTTCGGAATATCAACTATAGTAACCAACCAAGGAATTGTATGCTCCATCATCTACCCCAACGTCACAAACTTATCGTCATGCTTGCCGTGATGAGCGCCCTCTTCCTTGTGGCGCTCGACCAAACCATCGTGGCGACGGCACTAGGCGCAATCGTCAAGGAGTTCAATAGCTTCTCGTCACTTGGCTTTATCGTTACCGCCTATATGCTCACCACTACTGTAACAGTGCCGCTAGCCGGTAAGCTCAGTGATATGTATGGCCGCAAGCCGCTTTTGCTTAGTGGTGTGGCAATCTTTACTATTGGCTCGCTGCTCAGTGGTATCGCACCAACCGTGGAATGGCTCATTGCGTGGCGGGCGCTGCAAGGAATTGGTGGCGGCATTATCACCGCCAACGCCTTTACTATTGTCGGCGATCTCTTTACGCCTAAGGAGCGGGGCCGCTGGCAAGGGCTCATCGGTGCGACCTTTGGTATGAGCTCGGTAGCGGGGCCTTTGCTTGGTGGCTGGCTGACCGATGGTGCGACCATCTTTGGCGTCACAACCGACTGGCGCTGGACGTTCTTTATCAATGTGCCAATTGGCATCATCGCCACTGTGCTCATCATCCGCTATTGTCCACAAATCAAGCACGACAGCAAGCACAAGCCAGACTACCTCGGCGCTCTTTTCATCACCATCGCCCTAGCGGCGCTTGTCTTGGCAGTAGACAATACGGAGATGGTCTTTAAGAGCGTCATCGACCATGGCATGAGCCTTACCTTCATCAAGGGCGTGCTGCTGACTATTGCCGCCCTTGCAGGTGGTATCTTCCTCTGGCTTGAGCGCAACGCCGCTCAGCCGATTCTTCCTCTCCGCTTCTTCCGTAACTCCACCTACCGCCTGATTATGCTCATTAGCCTGCTCTTTGGTGCCGCTTTTCTCGGGGCAATCCTCTATCTCACGCAGTTTAATCAGCAAGTCTTTGGCGCGACTGCCTCACAAGCTGGCCTGATGCTCCTGCCAATGGTGGGCGGAATGATGATCAGCTCTATCGGTGTAGGACAGATTATCAGCCGGACAGGTGTATACAAGCGCTATATCGTCATTGGCTGCGCCATCACCGCAGTAAGCATTCTCTCGCTTATCACGCTTCAGCCCACCTCACCCTACTGGCACGAGGCAATCATTATGGCACTCACTGGCTTTGGCATGGGGATGTGTATGCCCATCCTTACTCTCGCCGTGCAAAATGAATTCCGCCAGCAGGATCTTGGCGCTGCCACCTCAAGCGTACAGCTCTTTCGCGGGCTTGGCTCGACGGTGGGGACGGCTATCTTTGCGGGCGTGCTCACTAGTGGCATTTTGCACAGCCTTGGCGATGCCAATCAGATTCCCTACATCCAGACGCTGCGCCGCGCACCACAAGCCGCTCGACAGCTTGATGGCGAGTTCAATGCCGATACTCTGCTCCGTATCAATAGCCAGCGCGACACCATCAGCCAGGGTGCAGCCAAAGGCATGGCCCAGCTACCTGCTCCAGCTCGCGCACGTGCCCAGCAGCAGCTGAGCCAACAGCAAGACGACTACACGACGCGCATTCTCAATGCCTTTAGCGACTCCTTGCACCAGATTTTCATCATCAGCGCCGCGCTTATGGTCACAGGCTTCTTTGTTGCCCTCTTCTTGCCCCAGCGCACCTTGACCGCAAACAAGGACGATAAATAAGCTTTACTCACCATACAATCACCGTCTCACCTTCTATGCTACAATAGCACGAGAGGTAGTATGACCACCTACAAAATTACGCGAATATACGAATCAGCAACACCACGCGATGGTTATCGTGTCTTAGTCGATCGACTCTGGCCACGAGGCATCAGCAAAGAGCACGCAACACTTGATGAGTGGGCAAAGGACATTGCACCAACTGATGAATTACGCCACTGGTTTCACCATGATCCAGAAAAATTTACAGAGTTTTCAGCGCGTTATAAAAAAGAGCTCGATACCAATCCAGCTGCCACTGCAGCAAAAAATGCCTGGTCCAATTACCCTGTTGTGACGCTACTATACGGCGCAAAGGACACAGAGCATAACCAGGCAGTCGTACTAAAACAGTGGTTAGAACACACCCAGTGATCAGGTGCTTTGGGCTCTCATAGCTTACTACACGTTGGTGCAGGATGCGGCCAAATTGTATACCGCCGCGCCGCGCCATTATCAAGCAGCTCGCGGCGCATATTACCACGCCACGGTAGATCGTGAGCATAGGCATACAAGGCGTGGTGCCCACCGCCATGCGCCACAACGATGACCGTTTGACCAGCATAGTCCGTGGCAATTGAGCAATAGGCTCGGTAGAGCCGCGTCAAAAAATCCCGCACCGACTCGCCGCCTTCTGGCTGAATGTTCTCATCGACATCAAACAGCCGGTGCCAACTGCGATTGGCTACCGTGCCAATCGATCGCTCCGCTAAGTCTGCCATTTCTATCAGCGGTACTGTCGGGTGATACGTTGCAATCTGCCCCGCTGTTTGACGAGCGCGCAGCAGTGGTGAGGTGATGATCGCCGCCGGAGTAAGTTTCTCCAGCTCACGCGCAACCGCAGCAGCTTGCCTCGCCCCAACACGATTAAGTGGCATGTTACTATCATGAGCCTCATTGCTCCGCGCTGCTGCGATATTAGCATCTGTCTGACCATGACGGACAAAATAAAGCGTGGTATGTATCATGGTATTCAGTATAGCACCAGCACCTACCCTACCTGCCGACGCGGCACAATCCGCTTCGTCACCGCATCGACAAAAAGCCGATAGGCCAGGCGGTTTTCCTTGGCATACGTGATAAGAATACCAAGGACGCGCTGGCAGTGCGAGCAGCATAGCTCATCACCAGCTGGAGTCATATCGATAAAACGGTCGACATACATGCGCCGCAGCGAACCTGGGCCATCCTTTTGGTAAAACGTCACATGCTTGGCGCAGCCTTCACAGCACACATCAAGCACTCGCGACGACCCACCACGCCGTGCTTGGTAAGCATCTTGAATAAATCGATACGTCATGTTGTCTCCTCTGTCATAGCAGTAGTATTTCCGCTTTGTTATCTGCACTCATTACTCTCATCTAGTGCTTCATTATCCGCATCGCACGCCGCAGCTGCGCAACCGCCCGCTGAGCCCGCTCTGCAGTCCAATACCGATCAGGGGTGATAGCACTATCGCCAGTTGGCTCTTCCTTGTAGCGCCACACAATTGACCCACGCTTTACGATCGTCACATCAGGCACAAAAATTCGCGGTTGACCGTTCTCATCCTTACTGAGATAAGGCGCAAGACGCGCCACCAGCTTTTGGTATGTCTCGTTCTTACTAGCGCGTGCCTGACGAATGTTGAGATAGTGAATCGTAGCAATACCCTCAGCACGAGCGGCTTGGTCAACATACTCGCTCAGCCGCTGGCACCACGGGCACTGCGGGTAGCCAAGAAACACCACGCCCGTGCCATGCTCTAGCATATCGAGCACGGCAACATCACGTGCGTAGACAAAGCGGTTATCCGCTGCAACCCGTGGGTACTCTGCCTGAAACCTCGCAGCGTCTGTCTGCCTTGCAGGCTGGGGGCGATACTGCTGAAGATACCACGCCGCGCCAACCAGGCTGATGATTATAACAATAACCACCCCTGTTATTATCACCTGCGTGCTTCGGTGCATCTCCCCCTCCTCTTGTTCGTTATTTCGTTATTCCCACCGGAACAGCTTTATCGCTGCTATGTATACCACCAGCATCCATAAGCCAACAGCGCCAGCGTATGGCAACACTTCTGCCAGGCTGGCATGCTCGGTCATAATCAGGCGCAGACCATCAGTCACAGGTGTCATCGGGACGAACTGGCTCAGCGTGCGCAGCCACTCCGGGAACATAAAGGACGGGAAGAAGGTGCCGGATAAGAACATCATCGGGAAGGCTACCAGGTTACCCAGCGGTGCCGACTGGTTCTCGTTCTTAGCCCAGCCACCAACCAGCAAGCCAAAGCCCACCATCAGCAGCGCGGACAGAGTAAGAAACGACACGGCCAGTAGCCAGTCACCACGCATGTTGAAGTGGAAGACACTCATCCCGACCGCCAGCATCATAGCGGCACTCAGCAGCGATACAATCGTGTAGTGGATGCCTACTGCCAGGATCAGCTGCCCTGCTGTAAAGGGCGACGCCCGAAGACGCCGGTAGGAGCCCTTTTGCTTCTCTGTCGGCATCTGGTTAGCCAGGCCAAAGATTCCCATACTCAACAAACTAAAGGCGAGCAGGCCAGTAAAGGTATAGTCGAAGGTCTTGAGCTGCTCGTCGCCCACAGCTTGGCCCGCAACCTTCAGTGGCGGCTCGGGCTGGCCCATACCCTTATTAATACCATCAATAATCTGCCCCATAATAGCCGTCAGCGTATTGCCAGACTGCTCCGAGCCCTTCGCGTAGAGCACACGCAAAGTGCCGCTTGGACGCCCCTGAGCCGGCGTCACGGTGCCAAAGTCGGCTGGCAGCTCAATGATACCACTGAGCTCCGAGTGCTTTAGCTTCTCACGCGCTTCCTGCATATCCTTGACGTCCTTTACTTTGAGCGTCGTATCGTTGTTTGCCTTGGCTTGCTCCACAAACTGCTTGGCAAATTCACTCTTCGAGTGGTTAATAATCGCCACATCAAAGCTAGTGGTTTGGTTATTAAAAATCGCACCAAACACCAAGAGGAATATTAGTGGAAACAAAAAGGTAAAAAACAGTGACATCCCATCACGCATAAAGCGCTTTTGCAGGGCGCGCACCTGCCCATATACTCCAATCCAATATGACTTGACTCGCATCATCTACTCCCGAATGGCCTTGCCGGTTAAATCAATAAACACATCCTCTAAGTTGGCGGGCTCGACCGTTTGCTGCTTGGTAAAGCCGCGGGCCAGCAGCTGCTCGATAAGATGCTGCGGCGTATCGATGGTGATAATTTTGCCCGCATCCATAATCGCCAGGCGGTCGCACAGCAGCTCGGCCTCGTCCATATAATGCGTGGTCAGCACGATAGTAATACCTTCATCGCGAATCTCTTTGATCAAATCCCAGA
>CALICZ010000002.1 GCA_938049075.1 uncultured Candidatus Saccharibacteria bacterium | reverse complement strand
GGGTGCAGCGACGCAGATTCTTGATACGCTAGTGGCAAAAAAATTTGTCCGGCGCACACCAGACCAGCACGATCGACGGGTGGTGCGCCTGCAATTGACTGCGCAAAGCCAGCAGATAACCGACCACTTCCAGCAGTATATGGCGGAGACTGTTGCTGATCTCTTTGCCATGCTGAGCGATGCCGAGCTGGCGCAGCTTGACCAGCTCATTGATAAAATTGCCCAGCCGCATGAGGTGGAGCGAGCATGACGTATATTTGGCGATTACTCCGGGGCTATTGGTGGCAGCTCGGGCTACTGGTTGCCGCAACGTATGGCTCGGTGATGGCAACGCTTAGTTTGCCAGACTTTATGGTGGCGATTATTAACAAGGGCATCGTTGGCGCAGATATGGCTGTTCTGTGGCATAATGGCTGGCAGATGATTGTGGTAACGCTGGCGGGTGCAATGGGGACGATTGCCTCAGTTTTCTTTGCGACGCGGATTGCCACTGGTGTCAGTCAGCAGCTGCGCGACCAGGTGTTTGCCCGGGTGGAGGATTATGCTGTGGCGGACTTTAACCGTTTCTCGACAGCATCGCTGATTACGCGTTCGACGAATGACATCCAGCAGATTCAATCGACGGCAATTATGCTGCTGCGCATTGCCTTGATGGCACCGATTATGGCTGTGGCTGGCCTGCACAAGGCACTGGCTAATGCACCAAGCTTGAGCTGGATTATTGCCCTGGCAGTTGCCGTGCTTTTGGTGGTCATTATTGGCTTGTTTATTGCGGCGATGCCACGCTTTCAGCGCTTGCAGAGTGTGGTGGACAAGTTGAACTTAGTCGCCCGCGAAAACTTGACGGGTCTGCGCGTCGTGCGGGCTTTCCACACCGAGGCAGTCGAAGAAGCAAAATTTGATGCTGTCAATGATGAGCTCACCAGGCTCAACCTGGTGGTCAATCGCCTGATGATGGTGATGGAGCCAGTGATGATGTTAATAATGAATCTTGCGAGCGTGGCAGTGGTGTGGTATGGCGCGCTGGCAATTGGTGATGGACGCCTCGCGATTGGCAATATGATGGCCTTTTTGCAATATGCTTTGCAAGTGATTATGTCGTTCTTGATGATCTCGATGGTGTTTATTATGGCACCGCGCGCAGCTGTGTCGGTGCGCCGGGTAGCAGAGGTGCTCGATACCGAGCCGTCGATCACTGACCCAGCTAGGCCTCGGCCACTCGCGCCGGGTGGCACGGGGCGGATTGAATTTCGTAACGTTACTTTTGCCTATCCAGGGGCAGATGAGCCAGTGCTCAGTAATATTAGCTTTGTGGCGGAGCCTGGCCAGACGACGGCGTTTATTGGCAGCACGGGCTCGGGCAAGTCGACATTAGTTAATCTGATCCCGCGGTTTTATGATGTGTCGGCCGGGCAGATTTTGCTTGATGGGGTAGATATTCGTCACCTTAGGCTGACTGACTTAGCCAGCCAGATTGGCTATGTCCCGCAAAAGGGTGTGCTGTTTCGGGGTAGTATTGCCAGTAATATTGCCTATGGTGCGCCTGAAGCAGATAAGGCGGCGATTGCTCATGCGGCAGAGGTGGCTCAGGCGAGTGACTTTATTGCTCAGCTCGATGATGGTATGGCAAGCGCGGTCGCGCAAGGCGGCAGCAATGTCTCGGGTGGGCAGCGCCAGCGCCTAGCGATCGCCCGGGCGTTAGCGGCGCAGCCCCAGGTGTATATCTTTGATGATTCGTTCTCGGCACTTGACGCACGGACGGATGCCGCGCTGCGCCAGCGGCTCGCGCAGGAGCTGGCGGGCAAGACAGTGCTGATCGTCGGGCAGCGAATCCATACAATTGCCAAAGCAGATAACATTATTGTGCTAGATGAAGGGAAGATCGTTGGCCAAGGGCGGCACCGGGAGCTCATGCAGACCTGTGCAGTATACCAAGAGATTGCTGCATCGCAGCTGAGCGAGCATGAGCTAGCTGCGCTCGGTGTCGTTGCGCAAGGAGGGGTGCGATGAGCCAGCAGTCATCTCCAAAGTCGCGCCCATCAGGGGTGCGCCGTGGCCCAATGGGTGGGCCAGTCGCTGGTGGTGGCACGGAGCGAGCCAAGGACTTCCGCGGGACGGTGCGTACGCTGCTGCGGTATCTGCGAACCTTTCGTTGGCAGCTGGTCTTGGTGGTCGGCTTGACGATTATCAGCACGCTGTTTGCGATCGTTAGCCCCAAGCTGCTCGGCAATGCGACCAACCAGATTGTCGATGACTACACGCGCCTGCGTACCTACGACGCTATCCATGAGAAGCTTTCTGCTGGCGCAGCGATCCCTGCGGGTATGACGGGTGAGCAATTTATGGCATCGCCCCAGGGCAG
>CALICZ010000001.1 GCA_938049075.1 uncultured Candidatus Saccharibacteria bacterium | reverse complement strand
TCATGGCGCCGAATCCACGGTACAAATCGAGCAATCTCCTCTAGCTCATGGATAACAAACAAGCCAAAACCAGCAAAGGCTACTAGCGCTTCCATCATTACTTCCCTTCATACACAGCAAGGTAGGTCTGGAATACTTCCTCGCTATGAGCGCTCACCCCCGGCGAAGCGCGCCGTGTCATGTCGTGGCCAATATTCATGCTGGCAGGGAATTTTTTGTATTGGAAGGAAGCATTGTTGTTGGTTGCCATTTTTTGCGGGATGTCGTGTGCGAGGTCTGGGTCGATATCATGATCCCCTTCACTCACGACCACACCAACATGCTTGAGGCCAGGTGCAGCAAGGTTGGCTTTGTAGTTTTCTTTGAGCGTTACATACTTTGCTAGGGCGCGATACGACAGGCCATTCACCTCATCATTACCACTGTAGCGGTCTGGTAGGATATTATTGCCGTAAAGGTTGCGCATGAGCGGGATCTGCCACTTGGGAGCCTGGCTGGCCGCTGGCTCATAAAACGGCGCAATGAGAAGTACCCGCGAGAAGAGTCCATTACCATACTGCGCAAGCCACGTTGCCATATTGCCGCCGCCAGAGTGGCCCGCCACTCCAACTTCCTCACCAAGGCCGCTGACCTGGCGAGCACTCGTGGTCATATAGTTGACCATATCACTGAAGGAGATCTGACCATGGCGCTTCTTGTCGGCATAATAGCCATGCTGTGGCACGCGCGGCGCATAAACGTTGTAGCCCTGCTCGTAGAATACATTGGCAATATCAGCCATATCACTGGTACAGCCACTGATACCGTGGATAAGTAAGATAGCCTTGGCTGTTTTCTTGCCATGTGTCTTAGCGAACGAGCGGCATTCATTACGCAGGCCAGCCTCTGCTGTATCGTGGGTAATTTGCTGGTTGATAGCCGCCATCGAGCTATCATAATCCAGTCGCTTGATATCTGCTGTGCGTAGTTCTGCCTTCTGGGCGGGCCACAAGAAGGCAGCTGCAATGGCAATCGCGCCGACTGCAACGATGCCGCCAATAAGCGTGGCAATTACTTTTATAATTCCGGCTTGAGATGAGGGAGAATCTTTCATACGCTATAGTATGGCGAATAGTTGCCAATATAGCAAGACCACTCTACTAAAGAGAGTGGTCTTGATTTTAATCTGATGCGTATTCACCTACGACTCTGCTTTGCGGCCCGCCACCAGTAGGTAGAGGTTACCACCAAGCGCAGCACCGATCAAGGTACCAGCAATTACCTCAAGGCTCAGGCGGCTATAGCCAGTCTCGCCACGGCTTGCTTGTGCGCCAGTAAAGCTACTGTCTGGTGCCTCTGTTGCAGCGATAGCCACTGCTGGGTTGAGTGTTACACTCTTTGCACGCAGTTCGTGTGGCAAGTGTTTGATATCTTGGACTGACGATGTGTCCACCGAAGCCTGCACCTGAGTTAGCAAGCCACCAGCCACGATAGCGGCAGCGGCCAAAGATAGACCTATCCCCACTGCCTGGCCTGTTTGCTTGAGCTCGGCCACGCGCGATACGGCAGCCGCAATGCCAAACATCAGCACTGCTGCGCCGACGAGCTCAACACCAAAGACCGCCCAACTAAAGGTAGTAAAGTGCTCGAAGCTGAGCTTGAAAGCGCTCCCGCTTAAGCCATTCAGTACAACGACAGCGAGCGCCCCACCAAGCAGCTGGGCGATCCAGTAGAATGGTACCAACGCTGTCTTGAGCTTGCGCATTGTCCAGAGGCCAAAGGTGACCGCTGGGTTGATATGCGCGCCTGATACTGCACCCACCGCCACAGCAATCACAAGCAGTGTGAGGCCAAGGTAGAGTGGTGCAAATTGAGTTGCCGCACCAATTGCGGCAATGGTGAGCATAAATGTACCAAGCAGCTCAGCAAAAATAATGTTGAGCAAATTGCTCGGCAGAGCTGACTCGCGTCGCTTACGGACAACAGTCTTGGTGGCTGATGTGGTCGATGCAGCCTTTACGGTTGGTGCAGCCTGAGGCTGGGAGGCCGAGTCTTTCGCGGCCGATTTTTTGGTCGAAACGGCTTTTTTGGTAGCCATACGTCCCTCCTTCACTAGTTGATACTACGCCTTTAGTATATCACATCACCCTGTTCGTCGGCGATATCAGATGTCGATTGTGCCAAATAATGCTATACTAAAGACATGGGACAATATATGAAACAAGACCAAACGCGCAGTGAGCTACAAGAACGCATCGCGGCCGATCTCCGCGCTAAAGCAGCTGCCAGCAGTCACACTGGTGATGGCACCGCACCAGCAAGCGGTGATACTGGCGTCGAGCAATCCGAATATCTCAAAGGCACCAAGCAAACAACGACACTAGCTGGGGTGTGGCTGGTCGTTGGTTTTCTTGCGCTGCTTACCTTTGGCTTTTTTGTTGCACTAACTATCAATGGACAACAATAACGGAGTGGCAATATGACAGACCTTGACGCTATCCAGCAAAAGCTGCTTCTGGCCGTGAGCCAATCGACCACCCCGCGCGAAGTGCTGCGCCACGAGGAATTGCGCGCACTGTATGGACATATCACATCACTCCCCCCAGCGGAGCGTGGGCCATTTGGCAAGCGTGTTAATGAGCTCAAGCAAGCTGTGCAAGCCGCCATCGAGCGCCGCCTCGAGGAACTCGAGACCGTCGAGCGCACACCGATTGACGTCACTGCGCCAATGGACATCAACACGGCTATTCCCCCATTACTACCAACAAACCAGGGCTCAACGCATCCATTAATGCAAGAGATCGAGCGGATTGCTGATATCTTCTACCGCATGGGGTTTGCGGTAGAAGAGTCACGTGAGATCGATGATCAGTTCCATATGTTCGAGAGCTTGAACTTTCCCAAAGGCCACCCTGCCCGCGACGATTACGACACCTTCATGACCGTCGAGACAGACGCGCAGGGCGACCGCCTGATCGCGCCAGCTCATACCAGCACCATGCAAAACCGCGTCCTGACCACCTATCGCCATAATTTAGATGCGGGCGAGGCCATTGCTGCCATCGTGCCTGATCGCGTCTTCCGTAATGAGGACCTGGATGCTCGGCACGAGCACACCTTCTACCAAGTGGAGGGTGTCTATGTAGCTAAGGGAGTCAATGTCGGCAACTTGATTGCGACCTTGCAGGAATTTTTGCAAAGCTACTACGGCAAGCAACTTGATGTGCGGGTCAACCCCTTCTACTTCCCTTTCACCGAGCCAAGCTTTGAGTTTGCCCTAAGCTGCCCCTTCTGCGAAGGCAAAGACCCCAGCTGCAAGGTGTGTAGCGGTGAAGGCTGGGTAGAGCTGATTGGCTGCGGCTTGATCCACCCCAATGTGCTGCGGGCAGCCAACATCGACCCCGACACCTATACCGGCTTCGCCTTTGGCTGCGGCATTGACCGCCTGGTAATGATGAAATACGGCATCGAAGACGTGCGGCATTTCGAGAGCGGCAAATTGGATTTTTTGCGGCAGTTTTAGCCTCGTCTATTCGTTTTATAACCAAGGTTCACCTTATGTATCATGATAATGAGCTTTTTACCATCGCCCAGGCACTCCTTGACCAGCGACACACACCACCAGTTCACACTGTGGCAGCTGCTTTGCGTTGCCAATCTGGCGAGGTGATCTCTGCAGTCAACATCGATCATTTTCTTGGCTTCGTCTGCGCCGAGACAGCTGCACTGGCAATCGCTATTAATCGAGGTATTTACGATTTCGATTCGATCGTCGCTGTACGTAAAAATGATGACACGGGAAAGATCGAAATTGTCGACATGTGTGGCAAATGCCGCCAGATCTTTCACGATTATGCGCCAGGTATTACTGTCTTGACTACAAACGGCCCACAGGCAATTGAGCATATCCTCCCTCACGCTTTTACCCGCCAACGTACAAAAATTCAACAGGCTATCAAGCGGTAATTAACTATACTTTATTTATGAACCATTCGACACAAGCACTCTTATATAGCAACACCTACGCAAATCTTGCGACTGTCTCTCCGGATGGTCAGCCGTGGAATACGCCAGTGTTTTTTGCGTATGCAAATGGCGCAGTATATTGGTGGTCACCAATAGCTGCTCAGCACTCACAAAATATCGAACATAACCACCGTGTATTTATTACAATTT